>NZ_JAQRFO010000057.1:0-24574 GCF_028598775.1 Xenorhabdus aichiensis | reverse complement strand
ACATTCTGAATCACCGTATTACCGGATTGAATGGAGATAATCTGGCCGGCGGCAATGCCGTTAATATTACTTTTCCATTTAGTGCCCGTTCCCCGGACAATAGCCGAGCCTGACACGATATTCGTTGTGCCGTCTGAGTAGATCATGTTTATTTATCCTGAGAGGTTAGAAATTGACGTTTAATCGTAGAGCGATGTGTCTATATAAACTATCCGGCTGTGAATTCCGGTGAATCGTTCTGAGTTTATCGTGGATTTATTTAATAAAAATTCATCGCCCGAGGCATAACCTATCGTTGTGGTATTGCCTTTTTTATGGGCATACGGCTCCCAACGGACATGAATGGGTAATGGCATGCTGGAACCATCTGAGCCATGGGAATGCACTAATAAAAATCCATAACCCGCCACCGTTGATAATACCGCCGCACTGCCTTTTACTGTTTCCTTATAATCCCGCGTTTGCCAGTACCAGCTCGTGCCTGAAATATCCTCCATTGAGCCCATGACGGAGAGCGTTTTACTCAAACTATGGACAATACATTTCCCCTTTTCATCCCAAAAGCAAACCGCCCATTTCCCTATCGGCGGTGTTTGCGGTTCGTCAGTAAAGACATAATATTTATACTCATCGTTATCAAGATTTCTCTGGGTAAATATCATGCGATTAACCGAGTCCGGGACTGTAGTTATCTGCCTGTAATCGGTCACTATCTCTTTCAGGCACATCGGCGTGCTTTGCGGCAGCAGCCACGGCGTCCCGTCCGGCGCGGTTAATAATGCTCCAAACATTTATCCCCTCCTGTAGAATACCAAGACTTTTTTTTCCGAAGCCGAGGGAATACCCAGACTTGACGGGTGGGCACTGATGGTATTTCCATGAACCCGGATTTCATACTTTTGCCTGTCATCCAGATTCGCCATAATATCGCCGCCATTATCCATAATGGTGTAATCCAGCTTGTATCCATCAGGCAAAACATAGCTATAACTGAATGAGGTTTGCCCCTTTGGTACGGTGATGACTCCGGCAATTAAAAAGGGAATTACCCCTGAATTATTCGGTTTCCCCTTCTCATCCCATGTCTGAAATCCCCACATTAAAATACCCCCGTGATTTTTCCGAATTGCCCTCTCAGCCTTCCTTTCTCGTCTGCAATACTAATCGTCGTATTGGTCTGCTTCATTTTTCCCTGACTGTCTGAGCCTATATTTTCCATTTGTCCCGTCTGCATATTCCAATAAAAGCCCGATTTACCCGGAATATAATTAACTGATTTGATTTCGGCACCAATTAACAGTTTTTGGATGGTGGATTTATCAAAAAAACCCTCCCTCACAAACAACTGTCCATTTTTCGCCATCATGAACGGTTCCATCTTGCCACTGGCCGGATTAAACCAGCCGAAGTTCTCGGCATTAAAGCCGATGGAAGTTGTCACCTGTCCATTCTTCACCTCAGACCCCATCACCATCCCGGCTTTATGGAACTGGTCTTTGTACTTCAATCCGACACCCACGTCATAGAGAGCAGCCCCATCTCCCTTAATATCAAAGACCGCCGTCGCCTTCGTCTGCACCGCTGCCGCATTCTCTCCCACATCGGCCTGTACCTTTTTCATGTCCTCCGCAAAGGCTTCCCGGTCGCTAACCTGCGTGGTCTGAACGTGCAATATCTCGGCCTTAAGATCACCATTCACTTTAAACTGTCGCTGAACAACAGCACCAGTAAGGGCGGCGTTCTCCATGATGGCTTCGGAGTTAAAGTCCATTTGAGACTGCAAACGCTGCCCGGCTTTGTTGGAAAGAAATTGTTCACCAACAACCTCTAAAATATCCTTGGCATTATCATTTGGCTTGCCTTCCGCTTCGACAAAATGAGACTTACCAAATTCATTGATACTGCGAACATAAAACCAATATGGCGTTCCCGCCTTCAATTGACCCTTTATCCAAAATTTTGCAATGCCTAGAAAATCGGCTTTTGCTTCAATTTCATTAATATTGGAAATACGGCTCTCGGAAAACCAAAATTCAAATTGAGTATCTAAAGTTTTCGGAGCGCTAATATGAGGTATCGCTTTTAACTCGAAGAATCCGGGTTCAATATTGACAACAGAAGGTGCGGCGGGAGCGCCAATTACCATCTGAACCTTAGACTCATCCCCCAGCATTCCGTTATCATCACGAGCGCGAACGCCAACCATATAGATACCAGCATCCAGACCATTAAAGTAATACTCCAGTTCCTTGGTATTGCCGCGAGATACCACTTTATTGTCACGATATACGGCCACATCAAAGGTGATATTTCGGTTGATTGTCGTTGTCGCCCACATAGCGCGAGCCTGTACCTGAGAACTGTCTTGAATATAAGCGATGCTTAAGCGCTCAATATTGGGAATACGAATAACATTCTGTGTGGCTGGACTCCCCTGAAAATCAACGCCATTATCAACAATCGCTTCTTTCTGTGGCTCGTGTTGAATGCAGGTGAAATTGTAATTGCCCGTCTTGTTGTCTTCTGCAATGCTCATAACCCTGAATAGACGAGTCACTAACGATTTCTTGGATATGGAGAAAATGCCCCATTGCCGCAATCCCGCAGGTACTTCTTTCAAGGTGACAACATCACTATTAACAGTATCAATATCGACCCTAACAAATTTGCCCTCACTCCCCATGTAAGAGAAGTAGCCCGATTCCCCCTGGGCAAACTCAACAGGCGCATCAAGGCGAACCTCTTTGCCTGAGAATGAAAGGATCCGTCCACCAACACGCGCAGCAGCGAAACTGTTATCGGCTATCTCGACAATGTCACCCGGTATGCAGTTAATGCCCTCTCGACCGGTACTGAATGTTATTGAATCGGTTTCCAGCTTTTCAGTCTCAATTATCCACCGACCAACTCGGTGAGCCTGCCCGCGACTGGTGCAACCAAATGCGACAACCTTTTTAACATTGATACCTAGGCGAGCAACCAACTCATCATCTTGAATTAATTCCCGCTCATCTTTCCAGCCGTTCTCGGGGTTAACCCAAGTGATTTCAATTGCAGTATGTCGGGCCTTCTTTGCGGAAGAACTAACGTTAAATTTACCCTCAATTACGTTAGCATTAGTGAACGTCCATACCGGATCAGATGGTCTGTCCTGAAAAGTTGTAAGTTGTAATCCATTCCATACCTGCATCCCCCGAAAGACAGAGGCCAAATCATCCAGAACATCCCGCGCCTTACGTTGAGTGGCTATGTACGCATTGCAGGTGAATCGCGGTTCAGTTCCGCCAAATCCATCAGGGACGGGCTGATCACAATATTGAGCAATGGCATACAGCGCGAATTTGTCACAACCAAATGACCCCATCAATTTACCGATGCCATAGCGTGTATTAGTCACTAAGTCATAGAAAATCCACGCGGGGTTATTCGTGTATGCGGGTTTAAAGCGCCCCGTCCAAACGCCGGAATAATGGCGGCTCTCAGGATCATAATTATCAGGAACCTGAACAATCATCCCTTTGATGTGGTAGGTTCGTTTGGGTGTATCTGCAAACAATGACCGATCAATACGCATACCGACCACGGCGCTATTGGGGTAACTCATCAGGGTGTCAGTAATTTCGGTATAGCTGGCCCACACAGTGCCATTGTGGAGCTGGTCTGTTTTACTGTCATCGGTTAAGCGGGAGACGCGGATTTGGAACGGTTTTTTCTTGGGTGCATCGATGGTGTGAGATTCTAAATACTGTCCGCTAATTTTACCGGGTCCTATCTGAACCGTCTTTGCATGTACCCATCCTCCTCCATCATTCACCGCGATAGCCATTTGTACCGTGCTATTACTTTGGTTGCCTTGGCTATCTGTCTGAACTAATTGACTAACGCCCAAAGTGAACCTGACTCTATCTACATCTTTATTTGAAACCATCCTGAGAATTGGAGTGGCATTTTTTACTTCAACACTGACAGGAATTTCACTTTCAACAAATGGATAATCGCTTAATGGCTCTTGGGATTGAGTACCCGCACGCCACTGTACAGTGACACCATTAATATTGGGATTGCCATTTTTATCAACGACAGGAGTCCCATTAACCCTGAACCCATGCAGCCCGCCCACAGGCCCTTCTATTTGTCCCTCACTAATCAGATCGACGACTCTTAAAAACTGTTTGTTCTTTAGATTGTCATCGACTAATGTTGGTGTGCTACCACCGCCTCCGCCCTTACCCATTATTCCGTCTCCAGACCTTGAGAAATAACATTAGAACCCACAACCATCTCACCGTATGCGATAGGAACTGGATAACCCTGCCCGATGCGATTTTCCAGTGAGCTGAAATACTGGTTTCCGTCCGTTTTACTGGAACCCATTTCAGGGCCTTTAGGCATTTTGGTTAACATGGAGGCCAGCCCAGCACTGATCAGGGCAACACCCGCAATCGCTAATCCGGTCGCCACTGCACCAGACATCCCCCCCCATAACGCCATAGATGCTCCACCCGTATAGAATGCGGCAGCAACAGCCACAACACCCAGAATAGCCATGCCGATCCCGTTTCCACCAGCACCGCCCACAACCGGAATTATAGTGACCGTATCTCCATCATTAAGAAGGTGATTCATACCAGCGGGAATACTTTTTTCTGTCATATCGCGTCCAGCAATGCGAACACGGATAAGGCCATCAGAAAGCGCTTGCTGGAAGCCTTTTAGTTGATAGCACAAGCACCTGACGGCTTCTGCTGCATCACGAGCCTCTAATTCGTAGCGACGGCCAAATCTTCTAAGATGGCCTCCAAGCTGTAGCTTGACCATTGTTTATGTCTCCATATTGAATGTGTGTACTTGAGCCAATAACCGTCATAGATATCGCGTTTGCTGATGCGATCTGGCCGATGGTGTAGGATTTGTTGATTGCCGATGTAGATAGCCCCGTGACAGGGTGTCTGGCTGCCTAGGCAAATAAGAATGATGTCGCCTTCCTGTATCTCATCAACCTGCTCCAATCCCTGACTGGCAATATTATCGAGATAAAGATTTTGACCTGTATTCCACCATTCATCGTCACGGCTGAAATCGTCTAACTCGATACCAGCGAGATGATAAGCATCACGGATGAGGGAATAACAATCGTGTGTACCATGTATAAACTCTCGACCTAATAAACGTGGAACGGGGCGGAATTTATGAATCCGATCACCGCAAGCCAACCACCACGGCAACCCAGTTTTAATTTGCTGCTCCCTGTCTCCTGTACTCAGTCGGGGCTTTCCGTTTGGATGGCTATGGACAACGGCTTCAATATCCGCAAAGCACTCCGCCGTTATCCAATCGTCAGGATTGATTTCAAAGTAGTGCTCGGGATCGGGGGAAATATTGCGACACGGGAAATAGCGGCCACCCGAAATCAGGCCGCACGATTCCCTCACCCCTTCCGCTTTCGCGTGGGCGATGATTTCTATTTCAATCATGGATTATCCTAGCTTGTTAGCACCCAAAAAGCCGCCAAAGGGCATGGGTTGAGGACGTGGGTATCTCCAGCCGCAACCGCTGGGTTTCTTTGAGCATCGATCTTTGAGTGGATTTGTAGTTGGCTGGTCTTTCTCATCGGCCACAGGTGGGCCATCATAACCACAGTCAGCAGAACGGTATTGCCAACAACAAATATCTGCTTGAATCACTCTCGCCGGAATCAAAGCTCCATCGGTTTCATTGGGTAATGCGAGCACATAAGTTACAAAATCAGAGTTCGAATCTTGTTTCTGCTCTATCAGGTACTTGCTCACGGCTTCTCTGGTTGGGTCTGCCTGTGAGTTGCCATTGTGGAAATTGACCGCATCAAGATAAATTTCCGGCACCTGATGACGTGTCACAACCGCTCCCAAAGCATCATTGAAGTCTTGGTTTATTGCAGTAATAAACCCGTTAACGTTGGCAAAAACCATTTTAGGTCTGGCGCTTGGCCCTTTACTGCTCATCTCAAATCCGGTCACTTCAACAGGGTAAGCCTCATAGCGCATTCCCTGCCAGACGACAGGCTCCAGCTTCCCATTCAGGCCATCATGAAAGCGATAAATATCTCCACCGAAGGCCGTTAAATCAATTTCATAGAGATTAAGAATGGCGTTCTGACTCAGTTCAGTAACTTCAATCCGCATCTCTTTTGGAATGTCTCTCACGCTACTACCTCCTCAAAGGTGCAACTGATAGACCAGATCACCCGCTGCCTGTTTACCGTCCAAGAACGACAAACAAAAGTACGCAGTTGGTTATCGTCACTGGTTCGCCATGTGAATGATTCGACTGCACCTCTGGCTCGCAGAAATTCGTCAATGGCTCGCCCTGTATCCACCTTCTCAACAAAACTGAGTTGATAACGTTTCAATTGGTTATTAATGCCGTCTTTGACTCTCTGTTCATAGCCATCACCGAATTTCACGACTCTGACGCGCGGCTCATGGGAAACCTCATAGTTATCTTGAGGCCGCCATTTAAATTCTGTTTTTGTCATGTTTTACCCAATAAAAAAGCCCCATAAGGAGCTGTTAAGGCAAATAATAAATATCAGGACGAATGTTAATTGTTTATTGATGCCCTAGGATCAATATAAGTTTCACCAGATATTTCTTTGACACCATTATTAATGGTTCCATAAATTCTAACTTTACCTCCATTATTTATTACACCCGATGCTACTGTGCCGTTTATATCAGCAATACCGCCTGGATTGATTGAAACATGACCTGATACAGTGCCGTAAATCTTTGCAATACATCCATCGTTAACGACAACATTTCCTGTAACAATCCCATATAATTCTAAGTCTTCATTAAGCACTATATCACCTGTATAAACATTATTAATTTTCATACTTAATTTCCTTGTTTTAAAAAACCAGTTTTTAATATCCGATCTTCTCAAAGAGACCATCATCTCTCATTTGATTCACGACGAACTCGTTCATTTTAGCATCAATGATGTTTGAAAGCATTCTTGCGTCTTGCTCAGTGACACCACCTTGTGTCTTGATTGTGATCTGATTCGATTGCTGTAAAACCACCGTCATACCCCCCTTCCCCATATCCCTATTACTAATCACCTGACCCCTGTCACCCGGTATCATGTATTGATGACCATTATTGGCTTTGAATATTTCAGGCTTATTGTCTTCACCAATTCGATAAGCACCGTTCGGACTGACTGGCCCACCATTTTTGCGAGCGCCCATTAGTGCGATCATCGCAGGTATTGCCACCGCCATTGCAGTTAGACCGAAAGTCGCCGCAGTTCCCATTGTTGCTACACTGGTAGCCGCAGCAGCAGGAGCCATTGACGCGGTAATGCTAGCACCTGTAACAGCGGCATCAACCTTTGCCGCAGTGTTAACAGCCTTACCGATCACCATGTTCTTGATTTGCTGCATCCCCATTTGAACCAGCGCCGAAACAGCCTCATTTGTGATAGTTAATGCAAGGTTTCGCATGGCATCGTTGGCGCTTTGAGTGCCGGTTAGCAGCCCTGTTATGGAATTGGCAGAGCGTTGCCCCAATGATTCCATGGCATCACCCAGAAATTGATACATCTCATTCTGGCCTTTCCATTGATCCCATTGGGCGGTAGTCATATCATCATTGAATTTACGGGTTAAATCAGATTTGAGTTGCAGGATTCGTTCATGCTCGCCGATATCATGTGTATTATAAGCATCCAGCAATGCCATTTTTTGAGCGTATTCATTCTGGAGTTGTTGGATAGGATCTGCTTTGCCTAGCAACCCATCATTAAAGCCCACTGATGAATCAACTTTTTTGTTAATTTCATCTTCCGTTTGCTTATTCTTATAACGCTCTCTTATCTCTTGCTCGCGTTTGTGAAGCTCTTCCTTTCCAATATTGGTGCGTCTCAAATGCTCAAGCTCTTCATCCATTGCCTTTTTGGATTTCGCTAAAGAGTCCTGTTCAAGCGCCCATTTCCGAGCTTCTACATCCTTTTCAAGATCGTATCTTTCTGCGGCATTTCTTCTAGCTTTCTCAAGCTGCTCCTCGCTAGAACCTTCCGGCATGGCTTTGGCTGCATCGTACATAGCCATTTCGAGGCTGGCTTCTTCATAACCAGTTTTGAGTCTATCTATCCCTTCCCGTTGTCTAGAAAGCGCCTCAGTAATATCGTCGGCACGTCTTTTAGCATCATCCGCCGCCTTTTTAGCTGAACTTTCCGCTTCTCTCGCGGCATCCTCCCGTTTTTTCTCAGCTTCCTTGAGTTGGTTATTTTCTTTGGTTGCCTCCGCTATAATTCCTTTTTGCTTAGGGCTTGCCCCCAGCTCATCAGCTTTGAACTCTGCGGCTTTTAAGTCTCGCTTTAATCCCTTTTGAATCTTGAGTAACTCATTTTCATTTTTGAGCTTGGTGATAAAATCCGCAGCTTTGTTAGATGCCTGATCAACTTCCTCATTTCTGTTCTTATTGGCATCCGTGTTATCATTGGTCAGCTTTGTATTTTCAGCAATGGCTTTACTGGTTAGATTAATGGCCTTTTCGTAATTATTTTTTACAATTTCCATATCCGCAAGTACGCCCTTAGCTATGGTCAAGTCGCCCTTGAGTTCATCCATTTTCTTCTTGGATACTGTTGAGTACCTAAGACCACCATTGTGGTCAACATCGTATTGAATACCGCTTACCTTTATTTTTTGCTTTTTTATCTGCTCACGCTGTTCAACCAACTTCCTTTCTAATTTGACTTTATTTGCCTCAAGCTGAGCCTTATTCATTTCCTTTAGGCTGCCAGTCAACTTATCAATCGTATTAGATAAATCTTTGGCCTCATTCTTCGCGTCTTCCGCTTGCTGATGGAAATAATAAAGCGCTGCTGCTGCCAGCATAACTACGCCAAGTGGCCCACCTAAAAATGACATAGCTGCTTTGAGTCTATTCATTGCAACGCTGGCAGCGTTTGTGGCAGCAGTAAGCCCCGCTTGGGTGGCAGTAACTGCATTTTGTGCGGCTCCATATGTGGCTGTTGCTGTCGTTGCTGTGGCACGAGCAGCGGTTAGTCTGGCAAGTGCTGCTGTGGCTGCATCAGTTCCTTTTGCTACTGCATATTCAGCCTCAGCGTGGCGCAACGCCTCAATCGCAGCAATTTTATCCATTTCTGCTTTACGCAATGTCATATTGGCGGCATAGAATGCTCTTTCTGCTTCCACTTTATTGGCTTGTGCGAGCGCTATAGATGCCCTGACATTTGTTATTTTTTGACTCGCTGCTAATGTCATCGCACCAACCATCCGTGAACCCATAACAACGGCTAATGCAGTTGCAGCTCCAGCAACAAGATCCATATTTTCGCTGACTGTCACCAGAGTACTATTAAACGCTTTAAGTACTGTCTGAGCCGTGGTGGATTGCCCAAAGAATTTGGTCATATTGTTCGCCGCCATTTCCATTGACTGGCTCATTGTCGCTGATGTTTTATCAAATTCCTTAGCGATAGTTCCGGCCTGAGCCAGAAGAGCTTTGCCAACAACCTCAGAAGTTAATTTACCCTCTGCCGCCATTTTTCTTAGCTTGCCGATATTAATACCAAGGTGGTCACTCAGCGCTGCAATTAAACGGCTCCCGTTCTCAGACATGGAGTTAAATTCTTCTCCACGAAGAACACCGGAAGCCATAGCCTGTGAAAACTGAATCATGGTACTCGATGCTTCCGTAGCGGTTGCACCTGAAACAACCAGCCCTTTTGCCACAGTTTCAGTTAGCTTTGCCACATCATTAGCCGACATACCATAACTACGGGTAGCTCTTTCAAGGCGGCCATATAGCGCAGCCGTAGAATCCAAACTTGCACGGGAGTTCTGGGCGATATTGAATACACGTTCGGTCACTTCCGCCAACGTTTCATTTGCTTTGACGGCATTAACCAGTTTGTTATTCACTACAACCCATGCATCCGCATAGCTGGCTATTTTCTCGATGGATAACGCCGCTGTTACCGCAGTGGCAGCTCTTGATAGGCTTAGTAATGCTTTCTCTGCTCCCTGCACTGAACGTCCCGTTTGATTAAAACGTTGCTCCACCTGTCCCATACGCGAATCTAATTGTCTTTGTGCGGTCAGTAATTGCGCTACATCCATTGATACTTGGTAAACAATATTACCTACCTGATGATCTGCCATTTTGTTGGCTCCTTAAAAAAGAAAACCCCGCCAGATGGCAGGGTTGATAATTATTTAATTGAGGTTACTGGCAAAACTCTTCCCATACTAACTCAAAATCAGGCTCTCCATTATCTATCATACTCAATCCATTATAAACGTATCGTTGCTTGCCTGCGTAAGCGCCAAAACTGTTTTTAGAATTAACATGCCCGCATACCGCTCCGTTGCGACCTAATCTACTATTAGAAAATTCAGCCGAAGAGGGATCTTTTAATATTTGCTTCACCGAACTTTCAGCCATAGATATTTTTCTAATGCTTTCGTATTCCATATCTTTGAGTATTCTATTCGCCTTTTCTACTTCCAATCTCTGTACGTATTTTTCACCAAATACCGGAGTAATCATATTAATGACTGGCATTGCTACGATATAAAGACTCAGTATGATTGCATGTGGAAATTTTTTCTCCCCTGCAATAAAGTAAAAGTAACCAATAAGAAACGTCAATACAGCCATGACTACTAGCCAAATAATTGTTCTCGTAAGGAAGTAGAGCGAAACAAGAACAATAGCAATAGTCACCAATGCTAATACTCTCTGAGAAGTTGGCACGTTTTCCTTGGCTATCTTTACTTTATTTCGAGTGTTGGCTTTTGTCTCTTTTATCTTAAAATCGTTACCGCTTCTGAATTTTATATACTCTTCCAGAGTGATACCTTCTGTTACGCAGTAAACGGCTAATTCATTAGTTTCATCCACCGCACCTTCATAGATAAGTTTTCCAATAAGATCTATAGATGAATCAGTGCCTAGGTTAAATTTCTCACTAACATCGGATAGTTTGAATTCACCTCTCTCTAAGCAAAATTTGAATACTTCCACTATGAAATCATTACTATCGTTGCTTTTCATCATGAGCTCCTATCACTAGCCAAGCATTTTTCTACAACTATTAATAACTTCCTCATCACAATCCCCATCATCAAATTTTGCTCATAATACCAACCAATTAGCGCAAAAGAACGCAAAACGCCACATTTAAGTGGCATTTATGTGATGGTTATTTGATTCAAAGCCATCCGTGGCTTGGGATTAGAATACATTCATAGGTAGCGAGATCATGCCATCAATGTGATATCCATATAGTCGAGCTACTCCTTCAATAATCCCTTTTGGTGTCTCTACTCCCCCCGTAAAGACCTCAGTTTTATTGAGATGCTTATCGTAAACTTCCAATTTGACTATAAATTGGAAATTTGGTGGCTGCTTTACTGGAGCTTTCGCCTTAACCTCGCCCGTAGTCCAGTATTCATAAAGAACATCGTCACACTCATCTTGATACCGGATGACTTTATCCCTGATCGACGCTTTAACTTTATTGGGGCTGATAGTTGCTAACCAGCCAGCAAGTTTGCGGAGGGCGAGGCAAACCATTGATTGCGAACCGCCTTTTGAAGGTATAACGATTTCCGTGATACCTTTTGAGAAGCGAGTTTTTAACTTCTCTAACTGTGATTGCCAAGCTAGCCCCATACCTTCAACAATAGGCTTCATCGGTACATATGGCTCGCCGTTATAATTAACGACATATAGATCGGTGCCATGAAATGGAACGTTAATAGTTTTACTTGGTTCATTAACTGGTATACTTAACATGTTTACTTCCTATGGCTAGGGTAGACGATTTATTGAAGCCCCTGACTACTGGTAATAGTTGGGGGCTTTTCCGTTTTACAGCGACACTATTTATCGCGTGATTGTCACTTTTTGTAAAGATAACCTTTGTGAATTTGGGAAGTGCTTCGTAAATCAAATTTATAGCGAGCTAATCGATTGCATTAATAACGTAATGTGATAATTTAACTATCCCTTAGCCATCCTTGGCCTTCAAATCCTTAAGCTACTTCAACGCCGTGGTTATGCTGCCACCTTCCATCCCGTAATGGAGAACCTGCCCATTTTGGGGTGAGACCATTGTGAACCACGTTGCTCTGCTTCTTTCATCATCTGATGCAAGGCTTTTTCGAATGACTCTTCGTATACCACTGACATTTGCGTAACCTGTCCGCCCGGCGCAACGTGAGGGACTTTCTTATGGGGAACCGACCAAGCCATAACTAATTGCTTGCTCTTAGCATTACTAAGACCGTAGGTTGCCTGTAGGTAGCTGTAACCTTGATAACCAACAGGAATAGTACCTTGCTCCATTTGATCCATTTTCTGTTCGACGACAGAAATTCGTTTGTCGTTACGAGCCGCATTACTGGCAATGGCGGCAATCATTTCCATTTCCGATAGTTGAGGTAAGGTTTTTCCTTCTTCCAGCTCTTTCCAGCGATCTACCAGTCTTGCTGTAAATTCAGGGGATAGTTGAGCTACTACAATGATACTGTCACGCTTACCTAGCTCACCTTTAAACAGATAATATGTTACGGGGCGACCAGTAGTGGGCTTTTCCTCAATTTGAGGAGAAGTAATTACACCTTTTTTAGTCAGTATTTCAATGGTTCGCTTAACGTTGTCATGGCGTTTATTTACCAGTTCGGCAATCTCAACGCTTGACATAGTGACAGCTTGTGTTGCAGGTGCTAGAATTTTCATAGCGTTATTTTCCTCGTACATATTTAACGTTACTGGAACCTCGTTGGTGGCTGCCTTCGAGGTTTCGACTTTATGGAAGCTGTAATTCACCTTTCCTCTCCATTTCCCTCACAACATCTAAGATATATTCCAACTGAACCTGCGTAGACCTACGTCTTTCTTGCGCCTTAGCGTCAAGCCACTGGCGCATCTCTGGTTTCATTCTGAATGAATATGATGAAGGCCTTGTATCTTTTCGCATGTTTATCTCCTATGAATATTTGTAACTACACATTCTCATAATGTACTATTAGTTATAGCTCAGGACTCCATCGTGTGTCAATATGAATTTTATGGACTTCACATATGAAAATTGATGATAATTTCAAAACAAGAATCTCCCTAGCAAGAAAAGCTATTGATATCACTCAAGGTGAGCTTGCTGACAAAGTTGGGGTTGTAAGACGGCAAATAGCTGCTTATGAAGCAGGAGATTCTAAGCCGAGAGAAAAAGTATTAATTAATTTAGCTGCTGTACTAGGTACTACTGTCGAATGGCTTTCTCAAGGAGTGGGGGATGGGCCAGAATTAAATAATGTTACACAAACGGTTACTGTGCTTAGGGTGCCTGTATATTCCTATGAGCAAGCATTTGAACAAGGATTACTTCTTTTAACAAAGAAAGATAACGAATTTTACATAAGCAGTGGTAAGTACGTCGAAGTTCCTTCAGGATTCAGTAATAGAGCCTTTGGTGTAGAAGTACAAGGGGATTCTATGGAATCCACTAGTGGTGTAAGCTTTTATCATGGGATGATTGTCATCTTTGACCCAGCTTATCCTGCGAAAAATGGCGAATTAGTTCTTATAGCCGATCTTGCTAATAAAACTTCTATATTTAGGCAGCTAATTAAAGATCAAGGATACTGGTACTTACGCCCACTGAATGATAATTACCCAATTATAGATATTACCCATGAGCTGGAACTTATTGCTGTAGGAATTCATGCGATGTACACCATACCTAACCCCAGTGTACTGAGGAAAGCAAATTATTCTCCATCATCACATGGTAATTTATCTTCTATCGAAAAGAGAATGGAGAGAATCGAATCCATGCTTGAGCAACTACTCGACAAAAAAGCCCCGTAAGGACTTTTCAGCTTCCCCCAATGGGGGTTTCTGAGAATATCAACGGGTTAGTTGCATTTAATATGATGGTTGGAATTTCAACCATCTATCAACCTACTGATTTTATTCAATTATAACGAATCGTTAGAATCACTTCCTGACCAACAAAAAAGCCCCGTGATGGGGCTATCTCGCATTCTGTTCTGCTATTGAGTTAAGCGGCGTTAGATGTGAAAAACCCGCTCGGGGCGGCGTTAAGAAGTAAAAAAACCCGCTCATAGGCGGGCTTGTTGATTGCTACTCACAAAATTTATGCAGCTTTTTGGTGATGCTTTCTCTTTCCTTGAAGCTCCACTTCTGGTTTGGTTGCAAACATTGCTGGAGCAGCTTTAATCAACAGGTCAACAGCTGCACCCATAGCAGTATATACCTGCTGTGTATCAAATTTGACGTCTTTCATGGTTGCTTTTTGCTTTGACATAATTACTCCTAAGAGATTCTTCTCTCCAATGGCTTATTAACCATATGAGATACTCACATTAGTAGGTTTTTCCTATTAGAAAATTAACTAATGTTTAATTGATCGCCGTATCCTATCACTATACACTCTAGTGTCTAGTCTTTTTTTTATCAAATTGCAAGGTTTTTAAACACCGTTTTGATGTCAGTTACATTAACCTCCATAACGTATCCGCATTTATGCATACTAAATCCATAACGCTCGTAATAGGGTATCACTTCTTTAACTGGTTCTATGACCCGAACAAGTTTCCCTTCTGTAGCCTCACAAAACAAATAAGCTGCCATCAGGGTAAGTTGAAACATTTTCCCATTTAAAGGGTGATCTGGTTTATCCCGACAGAAGTTCTCTATCATATGGATATCAAAGAGTTGCTCAGCTATAGAATATGTACACAAAGCCAAACCTGACGGTGGCCCTTGCACATGCCCACATTCTACTAGCTTGATACAGAACTCAAACTTATCCTCTCTGTTTCCCACCCTAGACAAACTATCATCCCAGCAAAGTTCACCATAGCCACGAGACAAGATGAAATAATCATCATCTGAAATATCTCCTACAGCAAGGTTAAGGCCAAGAACATCAACAATAGTCTGAATGTTGTTTCTTACTACAGATCCAATATTTTCAAGATTAAACATTCATCACTTCTCGCTTGTGATTGGTTAAGATATATTATATCTTTTTGTGCTTGTTTTATATACTAATAAACCTACCATTAAGAGAGCGCCGCTTTCCACCCTCAATAACCTTATTTACTCATGTGAGAAAGGATTGGATGACAAATCATACAATTCATATACTCTTTGGTCTACCGCTTATCAAGCTGCGAAAAACATCAATATTTCAGAGGAAACAGCGGAAAAGTATGCTGATGCGACCATAGAGATGTATGAATTTGGAAAGAAAATAAATTAAGCTATCCGTAGATTGGCTGCTATCATTTCTTCATACTCACCAGCCTACGCTTGCCGCTCATCAGCTCATTGGTGCGCTTATCATCAGCATCGATAACAGCATCATACTCTTCACGGGTAAAGCCCTTGTCATCAGGAAATTTAGCTTTCAGCATCATCTGAAACTCAGTCATGGTTAGCTGCTCCGCTTCCTCGCGTGACATACCGAAGTGGGCGCGAGCCGCATTAATATACTCAATCGCGACAAACTGCCCTGAATACTCTTCCGTACCTTCATTGCGCTGGAGCTTCCTGATTTTGACCTTACCAATGACTCCATGCGTTATCATCTCAGTAGCCAGCACGATAATGTTATTAATTGACATCTTGCCCGGTCGATATACAACCCCTCTTCGCCCTGGTCGCCATTCTCCGATCAGTTCATCAGCATTATGTTCACAGCAAGCCTGCATAACCATCATCGCGGTAGATAAGATATTCCGGCCAAATACGGGCTTACGCATCAACTTAATCAGCCAATCAGGAAGACTGCCGTAAGCTATCACAGCCCGATTAATTAATTCCTGCGTCTCTGCACCATTGAGCAATGTGTACGCTCCAACAATCTGCTGAGGCGTTCCAATTCGCGTCATTGCAGAGAACGAAGGTCGAAACAAAAAATCTTCTTTATCAGTGGCGATAACCATCTCACCGATTTCAAAAATAGGTGTCATAATTCCTCCTGAACATTATCAAGGGCACTCGCAAGCACCCTTTGTAATGTTAAGCAGTCACGGTAATTCCACATTTAGCCGTTTTGCTACCATCCTCAGAGGTAACAGTGACATTTGCCGAACCTTCTGCAACCCCTTTCACTGTCACCACACTACCAATCTTGCTTACTGTAGCAACGCTGGTTTTATCAGATGTCACGGTGTAGTTTTTATTGGTCGCATCAGCAGGAGTGAAATTAACCACAAAAGAACCGGTTTTTCCTACGGCTACAGTCAATGACGAAGGATTAGCAGTGACTGACTGTACCGCGACTTCTTCAATCAACCATTCAACCGTATCGGCATCGGATATTTTTAACTCACCGGAATACGTAGCCACTTCGTTAGCACCGAATTTAGATGACCAAGACGTGAAGACCATGTAACCTTGCAGAACGAAGGCATTCTCGCCTGTAAAATCCATCTGTACCCAATACGAAGGCTGACGACCTGCCTGAACTTCTCTCGGTATTTCCTGCAACAATCGCAATGGACCGAAATCATCTTTCTTGTCCCGCTTACGATACTCACCATCAAATGAGATGGTTAAGTTCATACTGGTGACGACACTTTCCACCAGCCCCTTAGAATCATCTGCCTCTGAGGTCAGCGTGTTAGGTGACAGATCAAATGACTTGGTGGTCAATGCGCCAATGCGAAAAAACGCTGATTGATCAGGTACTGCATCAGGACAACCATGCGCAATACGGATAATGGCATTGCGGCCAATAAGTTTATTGGTTTCTACCGGGCAATTTGCCATGTGAATAACCTCGATTTTATAGAATTAAAAAAGGCCGCCTGAGCGACCTATGATGTACAACGGAATAGTAACCGGATGATATATCGGTTCTCTTGTGTGGGGATGGGGGTCGGCATACCACCGAGATTGAAAACAGCATTCAGGCAATCATCATCAGGATGAGCGGCGACATAATTAAGGATTTCCTGCGCTCGCTGGATAACAGGCTGTGGGTCGTTCTGCCCACTGACCAGAACCACCTGTACATTGTCATCCGCACTGAGATCATCCAGCCGCCCCGTTCCACCCGATGGCTGAAAAACCATATACTGCGCTTTCCCGCCATCGCCTTTCTGTTCAATCCAAGTGACCATCTGTACAGTGAAACCATCAACCAGCCCTGCCGTTGCCAGATAATGCCGAAATTGTTCAAATGTACTCATAGCGATTTCAATTCCTCCATGACAGCCTTATCGATCTGCGCCCGCACTTCATTAAATCCGCGCTTCAAGAACTCTTTTTTCGCGGTTGCCCTGCGGAAGTTTTGCTTAACCTTGGGGTCATGAACATAAACGGCGTAGTTTGCAGAATATCCCACCCGCCCCGTTAACCGTGTTCCCTGAAAGCGAACATCACGGAATTGAGAGTTAATTAACGTAGATGTATCAATTGGGGTATAAAGTGCGGCTTGAGCGCTTCCGATATACAGAGCCTTGTACATAGCACGAACCACTTTCCGACCCCGAATATCTCCGATTAGTACATTGAGCTTGGTTTTCGCTTCACGAATGCCTGTGACTTTTACGCCCATGTCATACCCCTGTGACTAATGCGTAATCATCCGCCGTGCGCTCGAAGGTGTCGGCATAGCGCACGATGTGTTTGATTTCGTCAGCCCCTGCCGCGATAGGATTCAGATTAGATGACTCGCCAATCAGGATATAATCCCCTATAGAGGCATCAGCAAACTCAGTCCAGAATGTGTTTTTGGCAACAAGTTCAGCACCAACCCCAGATATTTTGCTGGACAATCCACCTTGATAATCACACAAGATGATTTGTGGCTCAGCATAACCAAGAGGTTTACCATACTCATCATTTCCTAGCCGCTTCCAGGAGGTGCAGGGCGCGGTATACGCCCAATTAGCCACACTGCTCATATTCACCCCACCACATCAAAGAAGCCGACCGTCTGGCTTTCCAGTGGCAAGCCAGACAAGCAGCCGGATGTATCCCATACTCTGATTTGTTTGAGCAGATAATCAGTGCCGGCTGAATCATAGTTGAATGAACGGGAACCACCGGAAGGGGAACCCTGCGAGGCAATTTTTCTTGCACCGGACAGGGAGGCTAAACGGACGGTTGAATAGATAAGCAATAGCTTTTGCAAACTTCCATCATAGCCATGAGCTACCATGCACTCAGATTTGTCATTCACCTGATTCAGTAACAGTTCAAGCACTGAGTCCGGTAATGTGAAACCCAGCTCGGCGATCATTGGCTTAATATCATTCAGCGTTATCGCCATCTTTTTTCGCCTTTCTGGCCGCTTCCGCAAGAGCTTTCTCTGCATCATCAGCTCGTTTTTTTTCAGCCGCCAATGCTTCTGTGAGTTCAGTTTCTTTTGCCTTGGCAGCATCAGTCATGGCTAGCATCTTAGCGTTAGCGTCATCCAGTTCAGCTTGTAGTTCTGAATTCTCAGGAAAATTCATGGCTGCAGGTGTCGCCACTTCAAATACTAATTTCTCCCCCTTTTTATCTTTAGAAGCCTCTGCTTTGCCCGTGTCAATCCACTTAACAGCAATATTGTCATCAATCTCATAGGTATGACCAACCTCCAACTTCTGAAGGTTGGCACCGGCAAAAAGATTTGTTACCAAAATTTTCACGAGTGCCATATATCCCCCTTACTTGCCTTTGGCGTGGATGACTGAGAAGTGCTCGTTAATATCCTGCTTAACCATCAGACCAGCAGCCCCCCATGTGCGCCATACATAGTCGGAGTTGTAGAACTGGCGTGGGTCAGCAACCGTGCCGAAAGCCTGTCCAACAATCGGTGCGATAACACCTGCGCCCAGTGGAATGATCATCATTTCATTGCCTTTCAGCTCAAAGTCTTCTTTGATGTCAGCAATGCCCGTGATTTTCTTAATTTCCTCAAGAACAGTGCGGGTCTGGTTAACGTCGTAGTACAGTTTTTCCCAGTTAGACAGGACTTCGCCTGATACATACCAAGTCTGTGCGCCGTACTGATAGTTTTGTAATTTCAGCACGTCACGCACTTTCATTACTTCGCTACGCATTGCTTGGCCATCTGTGCTTGTAGTGTGATCGACGTTCAGCGTTACTTGTGCGACACGCTCATCAGCGCGAAAGCCTTTCCACGTTTTGTCATCAAACTTAATGAAATTGCCTTCACTGTCGCGGAAACCATTCCAGATAAAGTCGAGATACTTACGACGAACAACTTTTACAGAATCGGTCTGTGCATCAGACAATGAAGCCAGAGCAGAGCCTTTGTTAAATACAGGGTCACGCCAGTTGAACTTAAAGCCAGTGTCATGAATAGGAACCATCGTGCCGTCGAAGCTGTACGAACGCGCATCCAGTGCCGCACCAATCTGACCAGACATTGATGTATGCGCCCAACCAGTGCCACCAGTACGAGCATATTCATACACTGATTCCTCTAAACGCACTGAGCGAGATAATCCCGCCAGATCATTTAACAGAGTGAATTCAGTGTTAGGCTCAAACTCTGCCAGCACAGTCTGGTCATACGCACGATACAGGCGCTTGATATCATCGATAGCATTAACCGCATCGAGGCGCGGAGCATCTTCACCACGAAAGCGAGAGCGAGAAATAAAATCCGCTACCGCCTGCGCAGATGAATTACGTGCTAACGTCAGCTCGCCAAACTGAGCCTGATTAGCCTCAAGGTTTCCGGTTTCGGTTGCCTTTTTAGTTGAAAAATAAAACATTCAGTTCTCCTTACTTAAAAACCACGCGAACCAGATCACCCGCTTTTGCTGTGATACTGTCTTCTTCGACATAGGCAAATGCAGCAACACCACCACCAGCAGCCGCAATCTGACCGTTAGCAGCCGTCACAGGCTGACCCTTTTTATACGTTCCCTCAGTTGCCCGAACGTTTAGGAATATCCCCGCCATAGGGTGAATACCGACAACCACTGAACCCGCCGTGATAGAGTCATCCACTGTCTGGCAGCGGAGATAGTCGATATTGGCAACATACAAAATGGCGGATTCTTTGCCATCCACGGAGGCCTTAAATATTCCTTTCTCAAAATAACCAATCGTGCCGGGCTTCGTATCCACCGCCGCTGCACCCTCTCGGTTCAGCATGGGGTTAGTAAATACACCACCCGCATGAATTACATGTTTTCCGTCTTTAGCCATTTCTATTACTCCGGCATAGATGTGAATGATTCAGAAGAATTGTTGTTTGTGAATGATGAATTCAGCCCTGCTGATGTCTGGCACTGGGCATAAAAGCCATCAAGTGCCGCACCATCCAGTGCATTAACCGCCGTGTCATCCAGACCAAATTTCACTTTCACAGCGGCGCGCTTGTCGGATTTCTCCTTGTCTGCGTTGGCGGTCAACTGAGATTCCAGCGTGGTGATTTTGTCAGTCAGTGGTTTCATGGCTGCGTTTATTGCAGCGGTGATCGCATCAGTATTTGTTGCGGCCTCTTTCTCTTTTTTCTCGCGCGCTGCTTTTTCTTCCGGCGTTTCTTTGTCTTTTTCTTCGTCAGCATTCATTTGGTTGTATGCATCCAGCAGCTCAGCTTCGGTCTTGCCTTCTGTCTGCTTACCTTTCGCTTTCAGGGCGTTAACAATCATGTCTTTCATCGGGTTATTAGCTCCGTTGGTTTTAATTTCATATTCAGTTGGCTTGCGCACAACCTCAATCGACTCTCCGACGAGTTCGGCTGTGCCGTCATCGTTCATGAGATATTTTTGCTGGTAGGTTTTACCGGATAGGTAGTAGATAAATTTGTCAGGCCAGACGGCCTCAGGGTAAGGCCAGTCATCATCGGGATATATAGTCCTGAGTTTTGCCCTGAGTGCTGAATGAATGTCATCGAATGAAAAATTAGAAGCGTTGGAAAAGAAGAATTTCGCTTTATCAATCAGCCCCTCGTTTGTGCAATCAGACGCATCAGAAAGATTAGCCTGCTCGACATTCAGCTTTTCACCATCAGAGTTGACAAAAATCCCCACCCCTTCTTCTGGCGTTGCGGCTCCCGGTTCATCGGGAGGGAGGATAGCCACATGATCGAACTGCATGTTTCGTGCAATCCATGTGTACTTTTTCCCCTTTGACTTCCCGCCGTTCTGCTCACGCTGTAGCAATAGCCCAGTGGAAATGTGTATAGGCTCAGCTTCCTTGTTAGCGATCATGTCATCCAGACGCTGTAATAAAACCTGCCCCTTTTCCGTAGACTCCGCGTACCGACGGTTAATCTTCATATCCATGACAACCCGATCACCGTCTTTTCGTACATTCTCAGCCCATGCACCAACATGAAACTGATTGACCGCACGGGGAACATCCGCAGAGACATACTGACCGTCAATGCTGGGATGTCCCAAAGGCATCTGCTTGCCTTCTATTGATTTGTAGCTCTTGTTAATCTCACCAGCCGGATAAAGACCGCCGTTCATCACAACATCATCAACAACGGGCACAACGCCACGAATGACAATATGTGCATCACCATCGATAGATTCAGTTGAGATATTGGAGGAGTTTAGGGCTAGGGATTTAACATGAACGCTAGATAGCTTCATGTCGTGACCTCTTTGAAGTGTTACTCGATTTGTTCCGGTTTCTGCCACGCTTTACGTTCTTCCGTTAAGCGCTCAGTCAGACCTTTGTTATATAATTTCCCGTCATCATCCAAGACAATCGGTTGTTGCGCACAGTAGCAGCGATAGCGATTCCCATTTCTAGAATAAAATTCTTCAACTTCTTGTTTGGTGTAGATCTTCCCATGCCTCACAGCGTGCCATTGCCGGGTCGTGGGTTTTAGGGCAGAGAGCCAAAGCAGTTGGGTATTCAAGCCTAACCGCTCACTAGCCCATTCAGTTTCATTCCAATTAGCCTCGCGCAATGCGCCAACCTGCTCAGTCTGAGCTATGTTCTTGGCCTGAGCCATTGACACATCGAGCCGCTTACTGATAATCCGCGCCGTTTCACGCGGGTTAACACCACGACCAATAGCATCAGCAATCACATTAGCAAGATCAGCGCGGGCTTTATCACTGATACCTTTCCAGTCGCTGTACGTTGATACATAGGCGACTGCTATCTGGTTCTGGTAAGCAGCAGACGACAATAATGCTGATAGCGTCGTCTGCATCTCATACACCGATGATTGAACCGACAGATTAGTGTACGCATTCAACGTACCACGCTGATACTCCTCTGAGACGTACTGGAGCGCCCAAATATTTTGACCTATGCCCTCCAGCAAATAATCATCCAGAATGGTCTGCACGCGCTCTAATAGGCCAGCCAATTGTTGCGCTGTCATGTCGTAGATAAATGTGCCAGCGTTAACCTGATACAGTGTTTCTCCGTGCAGGGCATACGACAATTGAGCGTTGTTTTCTCTCACCCTGCCAGTTAGTCGCTGGTCAAATAGTTCACGCAATGCTCGTTTGATGCCGTAATATCGCCGCTCAATATCACGAAACATTTTATTTACTGGACGATGTGACTGAGTGGGGTCGCGCTTATTTCTGGGTATTATCGGGGTTCCGATTCGGGTCTGTTTCATCAGTCAACGGATCTCCTGTCGCACCCTGTGGCTCTGGCTCTTCTTCCAATGGCTCCATCTCGCCTACAGTACGGATTTCATTAGGGGTAAACGCGGGTGTCCCAAACGCCTGCTGAGTCTTAAGTGCTGCCTCAGCCATCTTAATCATATTGTCGATCTTCTCCTGCTCACTGGCTGCGAGCATGTCAGACCATGCAATAGTGACCTCTCCGGAAGAAGGCGGCTCAATAATACCGATTTCCCAAAACCTTTTTATCAATCTGATTACATATTGAGTCAGGAAACCCCATCGACGCCCATTCAGCCGAACTTTCCATGTAGCATCATCTTTATCACCGGCTAACTTTCCGGTCTGAGTGCCGAACAGAACCGTGAATGGGACTTGCACGGAGGCGCAAAACTCACGGGCTGTCACTTCCCATGTAGGGGTCGGGTCTCCCGGAGTAACAGACAGGACATTCAACCGCCCCGCTTGCATCACTGCCGCTGAGTCAGTCCCTCTGTTGAGCTTGCTGATTTTATCTTCCAGTGCCGCACCGAGGTCTTTGTAGCCAGCTTGAATTGCCGCCGTGGTGATATGATTCATATCAGATTCTTTTTCAAACTCCACCCCGATCTGACGAGAAGCGTTTTTCAAAAAACCCTCGGAACTACCACCAGATACCTTCTCGATATCCAGCAATTTGTTATATCCTGCCCTGAGCAACGGCGTGCCAGAGAAAATATCACCACTTTCGGCACCTTCGCACAAAGTAATCACCCGTGATGGATGAATCAGAAGTTGTTTTGCCGGGCCTTGCATCTCAACCTGACCCACAGGACGTTCATCAAAATTGAACATCTTTGGCTGCCCATAGGTATCTGAATGAATATCCTGATCCCACTCGGCAACAGTCAATTGAGGCTCCCAGACGGGGATCAGGTTAACTACTGCATCAACTTTTAGTCGTGATACCACAGTAACATCAACAGGCTCACTCCAGTTTTTGCTATCCCTAACCTGAATAAGCAACGCTGAGTAGTTACCAATCATATTGCGGCGATCAGCGTCTTTGATTTTCGCCCAGAACGGCTTTAGCAGCTTTGTAACTTTCGTTTCCCATGCGCTGGTTGCGGCTGACTCTTTCTTTTCCTCGCCATCAATAATGGTGGGGTTGTCCTGCCAACACCCATCCAGCAAACGATGCACGGCGGCATGAGCTACAGCATTACGCTCATAGACGTTATAGTACTCTCTGAATCTGAGCTGTTCGGGATAACCGAACTCAGAATAAATATTGGTTCGTTTTGTATTGCCGCTAATGCCACCAGCCGCATAGATCATCCTTTTGGCGATAGTGTCGGCCAGACTATTAACGAGCAATTCTTGTTTTTCACTCACAGCCTCTCCTTAAAAGAAAAATGCACCCACAGCCTTACGGTTGTTCTTGGCAACAGCAAAATAACGGAAGCCATCAGCACCATGTGATGTGAAGTCATGAAGTGGCTTATCTTTCCAGCAACCGCGCTTGTCATCCCATTCCTTGCGGTAGCTTTCCAGATGAGATATTCCCTCACTACATTTCTCTTCATCAAATACGCAATTGGACAGGATTTCACGCACCGATTCTATGCCAGTATCCACGCCAACCTTTGGCACGACCTTGAATATCATTGAGTATTTCTGACCGTCGATTTCGTACCCTTCACGCGCCAGTTCTCGTCGAGACTTAGCATCAGCGCCAAACTCACGGTTATCGATATCATGTGGCCCCCAATGATCACCGTAGATATAGCCTTTATCCTTCAACACCTTCATGTAATGCCGTAAACCCTCACCGGAGTTTTCGTAATAGTCGATGAAGTGGAACTCTTCGCCCACTTCACGCACGAACCAAATAGCCGTAGAGTCACCCACCCCAATATCCCAGAAGGTATGAACGGGCAGATGTGAGTTGTCCGGTAATTTGCCGATGCGTTT
>NZ_JAQRFO010000056.1:0-24667 GCF_028598775.1 Xenorhabdus aichiensis | reverse complement strand
TAACGTTTGATTATTAAAAGATTATGAAAAAAAGAGAAGCTATAGCTTCTCTTTCAAATCTTGAACCACCG
This sequence comes from Xenorhabdus aichiensis, assembly GCF_028598775.1. Lineage (NCBI taxonomy): Bacteria > Pseudomonadati > Pseudomonadota > Gammaproteobacteria > Enterobacterales > Morganellaceae > Xenorhabdus > Xenorhabdus aichiensis. The sequence goes on along the minus strand of NZ_JAQRFO010000056.1, from coordinate 24,596 downwards.
GAAACGGTGGTTTTTTTTATCTATAAACAAAATAAAAACAATAATTGAAATGAGAGTTATTTCTATTTACTATTTGGCAATATCTATTATTTTATAAATATGGCTATGCTTCATACCCAATAATTTTAAAGTTGTAGTCGGTAGCAAGCGAATGAACCTCTAAGAGCATAGATAACGATATGACTGAGAGTGACCAACAAAGTAGTAACTTGAAAGATGAAGGGTAGAGTCATATTTATTGTGCCTAGCCTAAATAGTTAGAAGAGTGCTTCCATGTATATCTGTCTCTGTAATGCGATAAGCGATAAAACTATACGTAATATTGTTCGTCAGCAACATGTTCGTTCTATCAGGGAGCTGAGGGACTTTGTGCCTGTAGGGAGCGATTGTGGAAAATGTATACGTCAAGCACGTGAAATAATGAATGAGGAGATTGCCCAACTGCCTCCCATAAATAATGTTGCTTAAAATAAACACAATTATCTTGCAATTACTCTGCTGAACTAGTACTACACTGTAGGTACTGGAAGTGGAGGAGCTAGCTATGAAAGGTGATAAAAAGATAATTGCACATCTTAATAAACTTCTTGGTAATGAACTTGTTGCCATCAACCAGTATTTTTTACATGCCCGAATGTTTAAAAACTGGGGGTTAATGCGTCTAAATGAAGTTGAATATCGTGAATCTATTGAGGAGATGAAACACGCTGATAAGTATATTGAGCGTATCTTGTTTCTGGAAGGTTTGCCAAATCTACAGGATTTGGGCAAACTCAATATCGGTGAGGATATAGAAGAAATGCTGCAATCCGATCTAGCACTAGAGATACGCGGTGCTAAGGATCTGAGAGAGGCAATTGCATATGCCGATTCAGCCTATGATTATGTAAGCCGAGACTTGATGATTGAGGTTCTTTCTGACGAAGAGAATCACATAGACTGGTTGGAAACCCAACTGGACTTGATCAATCGAATGGGAATACAAAATTATATCCAATCTCAACTTATTGAAGAATAATGGAATAATATTAACGCCCTATAAATTTGCATAGGGCGTTTTCCCTCTTTGCCTATCTTTTGAATAGATCTTACCCTTATCTTGCATTGTCAGCAGATTTACGTATAATACGCGAGCTTACCTACGCAGTAGGACTGATTTATTATCAGTAATGAGCGGTAATTTACCGCCATTGTTAAAATACTCCCGATATGGGGGTTATACATTGAACGATTACACTCCCCCATCAATCGAAATGGGAGCGAGTAGTAATTATTTACGTTTATAAAATAGTTGGAGCTCTGGTCTCATGCAGAACCAAAGAATCCGTATCCGCCTGAAAGCATTTGATCACCGTTTAATCGATCAATCAACTGCGGAAATCGTAGAGACCGCTAAGCGCACTGGTGCGCAAGTTCGCGGTCCGATCCCGCTGCCGACTCGTAAGGAGCGTTTTACCGTTCTGATTTCTCCGCATGTTAACAAAGATGCGCGTGATCAGTACGAGATTCGCACTCACAAACGTCTGGTTGACATCGTTGAGCCAACCGAGAAAACCGTTGATGCTCTGATGCGTCTGGATCTGGCTGCTGGTGTAGACGTGCAGATCAGCCTGGGTTAATCAGGTCATTGAACGATTGAGAGGTTGAAACAATGATTGGTTTAGTCGGTAAAAAAGTGGGCATGACTCGCATCTTCACTGAAGATGGCGTTTCTATCCCTGTAAGTGTTATCGAAATCGAAGATAACCGCATAACTCAGGTTAAAGACCAAGAGAGTGACGGTTATCGTGCAATTCAGGTAACGACTGGTAGCAAAAAAGCTAACCGCGTTAATAAACCTGAAGCAGGTCATTTCGCTAAAGCTGGCGTTGAAGCTGGCCGTACCCTGCGTGAATTCCGTCTGTCAGCAGACGACGAAGAGTACACAGTGGGTCAAAGCATTAGCGTTGAAATTTTCGCTGACGTTAAAAAAGTCGACGTTACTGGTACATCTAAAGGTAAAGGTTTCGCGGGTACTGTTAAACGCTGGAACTTCCGTACTCAAGATGCTACCCATGGTAACTCCTTGTCTCACCGTGTTCCGGGTTCTATCGGTCAGAACCAGACTCCGGGCAAGGTATTCAAAGGTAAGAAAATGGCAGGCCAAATGGGTAATGAACGTGTAACTGTTCAGAGCCTAGATGTAGTACGTGTTGACGCTGAGCGTAACCTGCTGCTGGTCAAAGGTGCTGTTCCAGGTGCAACTGGCAGTGACCTGATCGTAAAACCGGCTGTCAAGGCGTAACGTCGAGGAGATAGGAATGGAATTGGTAATGAAAGACGCGCAAAGCGCGCTGACTGTTTCCGAAACTACCTTCGGGCGTGACTTCAATGAAGCGCTTGTGCATCAAGTAGTTGTTGCGTACGCAGCTGGTGCTCGTCAAGGTACTCGTGCTCAGAAAACTCGTGCTGAAGTTTCTGGTTCAGGTAAAAAACCATGGCGTCAGAAAGGTACTGGTCGTGCACGTGCAGGTTCTATTAAGAGTCCAATCTGGCGCTCTGGTGGTGTAACTTTTGCAGCGAAACCACAGGACCACAGTCAAAAAGTTAATAAAAAGATGTACCGCGGTGCTCTAAAAAGCATCTTGTCTGAACTGGTACGTCAAGAACGTCTGATCGTTGTCGAGAAGTTCTCTGTTGAAGCACCTAAAACTAAGCTGCTGGTACAGAAACTGAAAGAAATGGCTCTGCAAGACGTGCTGATTGTCACTGGCGAAGTTGATGAGAACCTGTTCTTAGCAGCTCGTAACCTGTATAAGGTTGACGTTCGTGATGCAGCAGGTATTGACCCAGTAAGCCTGATCGCCTTCGACAAAGTGGTTATGACTGCTGATGCTGTAAAGCAAGTTGAGGAGATGCTGGCATGATCCGTGAAGAACGTCTGCTGAAAATACTGCGCGCGCCGCACGTATCTGAAAAAGCTTCTACAGCGATGGAAAAAAGCAATACCATCGTTCTCAAAGTTGCGAAAGACGCGACTAAAGCAGAGATCAAAGCTGCCGTACAGAAACTCTTCGAAGTTGAAGTTGAAGGTGTAAACACTTTGCTAGTTAAAGGTAAAGTTAAACGCCACGGTCAGCGTATTGGTCGTCGTAGCGACTGGAAAAAAGCTTACGTCACCCTGAAAGAAGGCCAGAATTTGGACTTCGGCGGCGGCGCTGAGTAAGTCGGAGGAGTAAAGAACAATGGCAATTGTTAAATGTAAACCTACGTCTCCGGGCCGTCGCCACGTTGTTAAAGTGGTTAACCCTGAGCTGCATAAGGGCAAACCTTATGCTCCGTTGTTGGAAAAAAACAACAAAACTGGTGGTCGTAACAACAATGGTCGTATTACCACTCGTCACATTGGTGGTGGCCATAAACAGCATTATCGTCTGGTTGACTTTAAACGCAACAAAGATGGTATCCCTGCTGTTGTTGAACGTCTGGAATATGATCCAAACCGTTCAGCGAACATCGCACTAGTTCTGTATAAAGACGGTGAGCGTCGTTACATCCTTGCACCTAAAGGTCTGAAAGCAGGTGATCAAATCCAGTCTGGTGCTGATTCAGCAATCAAGGCCGGTAATGCTCTGCCAATGCGCAATATCCCGGTTGGTTCTACTGTTCACAACATAGAAATGAAACCAGGTAAAGGTGGCCAGCTGGCTCGTTCAGCAGGTACTTACGCTCAGATCGTTGCACGTGACGGTTCCTATGTAACCTTGCGTCTGCGTTCTGGTGAAATGCGTAAAGTGCTGTCTGACTGCCGCGCTACTTTAGGTGAAGTTGGTAACGCAGAACACATGTTACGCGTTCTGGGTAAAGCTGGTGCAAGCCGCTGGCGTGGTATCCGTCCTACCGTTCGTGGTACGGCGATGAACCCAGTAGACCATCCACATGGTGGTGGTGAAGGTCGTAACTTTGGTAAACACCCTGTAACTCCATGGGGCATCCAGACCAAAGGTAAGAAGACCCGTAGTAACAAACGTACTGATCAATACATCGTACGTCGCCGTTCTAAATAATAATTAGAGGATAAACCATGCCACGTTCTCTCAAGAAAGGTCCATTTATTGACCTGCACTTGCTGAAGAAGGTAGAGAAAGCGGTGGAAAGCGGAGACAAAAAGCCTATTAAGACTTGGTCCCGTCGTTCAACGATCTTTCCTAACATGATCGGTTTGACCATCGCTGTCCATAATGGTCGTCAGCATGTTCCAGTTTTTGTTTCCGACGAAATGGTTGGTCACAAACTGGGTGAATTCGCGCCGACCCGTACTTATCGCGGCCATGCGGCCGATAAAAAGGCTAAAAAGCGCTAAGGTAGGAGGAAGAGATGGAAACTATCGCTAAACATCGCCACGCTCGTTCTTCTGCTCAGAAGGTTCGCCTCGTGGCTGACCTGATCCGCGGTAAGAAAGTGTCGCAAGCTCTGGAAACTCTGCTCTATACCAACAAGAAAGCTGCTGGTTTAGTGAAGAAAGTACTTGAGTCTGCTATTGCTAACGCAGAACACAACGATGGCGCTGACATCGATGATCTGAAAGTCACGAAAATTTTCGTAGACGAAGGCCCAACCATGAAGCGTATTATGCCTCGTGCCAAAGGCCGTGCAGATCGTATCCTGAAGCGCACCAGCCACATTACTGTGGTTGTGTCCGATCGCTGAGACTCTGGAGACTAGCAATGGGTCAGAAAGTACATCCTAATGGTATTCGTCTGGGGATTGTCAAACCTTGGAACTCTACCTGGTATGCGAATACCAAAGAATTCGCTGACAACCTGGACAGCGATTTTAAAGTGCGCCAGTACTTGAACAAAGAACTGGTTAAAGCATCTATTTCACGTATCGTTATCGAACGTCCTGCGAAAAGCATCCGTGTGACAATTCACACTGCTCGTCCAGGTATCGTTATCGGTAGGAAAGGTGAAGACGTTGAAAAACTGCGTAAGACTGTAGCGGAGATCGCTGGCGTTCCTGCGCAGATTAATATTGCCGAAGTGCGTAAGCCTGAACTGGACGCAAAATTAGTTGCTGACAGCATTAGTTCACAATTGGAGCGTCGTGTGATGTTCCGTCGTGCGATGAAACGTGCTGTACAAAACGCTATGCGTCTGGGCGCTAAAGGCATCAAAGTGGAAGTCAGTGGCCGTTTAGGCGGTGCTGAGATTGCACGTACTGAATGGTATCGTGAAGGTCGTGTACCTCTGCACACTCTGCGTGCAGACATCGATTATAACACTTCAGAAGCGCACACCACTTATGGTGTAATCGGCGTTAAGGTATGGATCTTCAAAGGTGAGATCCTGGGTGGTATGGCTGCAGTTGAACAGGCGGAAAAACCGGCTGCTCAACCTAAAAAGCAGCAGCGTAAAGGCCGCAAGTAAGGAGAGTCGCTGATGTTACAACCAAAGCGTACGAAATTCCGTAAAGTGCATAAAGGCCGCAACCGTGGTCTGGCTGTAGGTACGGATGTCAGCTTCGGCACTTTCGGTCTGAAAGCTGTGGGTCGTGGTCGTCTGACTGCTCGTCAGATCGAAGCGGCACGTCGTGCTATGACCCGTGCAATTAAGCGTCAAGGTAAAATCTGGATCCGTGTATTCCCAGACAAACCAATCACCGAAAAGCCACTCGAAGTGCGTATGGGTAAAGGTAAAGGTAACGTAGAGTATTGGGTTGCCTTGATCCAGCCCGGTAAAGTCCTGTATGAAATGGACGGTGTGCCTGAAGAGCTGGCTCGTGAAGCATTCAAGCTGGCAGCAGCGAAACTGCCTATCAAAACCACCTTTGTAACTAAGACGGTGATGTAATGAAAGCACAAGAGCTGCGCGATAAAAGCGTTGAAGAGCTGAACACTGAGCTGCTGAACCTGTTACGTGAACAATTTAATTTGCGTATGCAGGCGGCAAGTGGCCAGCTGCAACAGTCTCACCTGTTGAAACAAGTGCGTCGTAATATTGCACGCGTTAAGACTTTACTGACTGAGAAGGCGGGTGCGTAATGACCGATAAAATCCGTACTCTGCAAGGTCGTGTTATTAGCGATAAAATGGAAAAGTCCATTGTTGTTGCTATTGAACGTGTGGTGAAACACCCTCTGTATGGCAAATTCATCAAACGTACGACTAAACTGCACGTACATGACGAGAGCAATGAATGTGGAATTGGCGATGTGGTGGAAATCCGCGAAACCCGTCCACTGTCTAAGACTAAATCTTGGACTTTAGTTCGCGTCGTTGAGAAAGCGGTTCTATAATAGGCTGCTATCTCACACAAAATAAACGGCTCAAAAAGTAACGGGCCGTTTATTTTTCTGTCCATAGCGGGGATGTGGTGTTATAATGCCGGGCCCTCGTAATATGGGATATTGAATACGGCCTCTTTGTATATGAAGTGGGCTCAGTAGTAGTTGACATTTAGCGGAGCACTAAAATGATCCAAGAACAGACTATGCTGAACGTGGCCGACAACTCCGGTGCACGTCGCGTAATGTGTATCAAGGTTCTAGGTGGCTCGCACCGTCGCTACGCAAACGTCGGTGATGTTATCAAGATTACCATCAAGGAAGCAATTCCTCGTGGTAAGGTCAAAAAAGGTGATGTCCTGAAAGCGGTAGTGGTGCGCACCAAGAAGGGTGTTCGTCGCCCGGACGGTTCTGTCATTCGCTTTGATAGCAATGCTTGTGTATTGTTGAACAACAATAGTGAGCAAGTTATCGGTACGCGTATTTTTGGGCCGGTAACTCGTGAACTTCGTAATGAAAAGTTCATGAAAATTATCTCCCTGGCACCTGAAGTACTGTAAGGAGCGAAACTATGGCAGCGAAAATCCGTCGTGATGACGAAATTATCGTGCTGACTGGCAAAGATAAAGGTAAGCGCGGTAAAGTAAAACAGGTTCTTTCTTCTGGTAAAATTATCGTTGAAGGTATCAATCTGGTTAAGAAACATCAGAAGCCGGTTCCGGCACTGAATCAACCAGGTGGCATCGTTGAAAAAGAAGCAGCTATTAATGTTTCTAACGTTGCAATCTTTAATTCAGCAACCAGCAAGGCTGACCGTGTAGGTTTTAGATTCGAAGACGGCAAAAAAGTTCGTTTCTTCAAATCTAATAACGAAACTATCAAGTAATTTGGAGTATACGATGGCGAAACTGCATGATTACTACAAAGACGAGGTAGTCCAGAAACTGATGAGTCAGTTCGGTTACCATTCTGTCATGCAAGTCCCTCGGGTCGAGAAGATCACCCTGAACATGGGTGTTGGTGAAGCTATTGCTGACAAAAAACTGCTGGACAATGCAGCAGCTGACTTGACAGCAATCTCTGGTCAGAAACCATTGATCACCAAAGCACGCAAATCAGTTGCAGGCTTCAAAATCCGTCAGGGCTATCCAATCGGCTGTAAAGTAACCCTGCGTGGCGAACGTATGTGGGAGTTCTTTGAGCGCCTGATTTCTATTGCTGTACCACGTATTCGTGACTTCCGTGGCTTGTCCGCTAAATCATTCGATGGTCGTGGCAACTACAGCATGGGTGTTCGTGAGCAAATCATCTTCCCTGAAATCGACTACGATAAAGTGGATCGTGTACGTGGTTTGGATATTACTATCACCACTACTGCGAAATCTGATGATGAAGGCCGCGCACTGTTGGCTGCGTTTAACTTCCCGTTCCGCAAGTAAGGCAGGGTATTCATGGCTAAGCAATCAATGAAAGCACGTGATGTAAAACGTGCGAAATTAGCTGAGAAATTCTTCGCAAAACGCGTTGAACTGAAAGCGATCATCTCTGATGTAAACGCATCTGACGAAGACCGTTGGAATGCTGTTCTCAAGCTGCAAACACTGCCACGTGATTCCAGCCCTTGCCGTCAGCGTAACCGCTGCCGTCAGACTGGGCGTCCGCATGCATTTTTGCGGAAGTTTGGGTTGAGCCGTATTAAAGTCCGTGAAGCCGCTATGCGCGGTGAAATCCCGGGCCTTAAAAAGGCTAGCTGGTAATTGTCACCAATTGAATCACGGGAGTAAAGACAGATGAGCATGCAAGATCCGATCGCGGATATGCTGACCCGTATCCGTAACGGTCAGGCCGCGAATAAAGTTGCGGTCACCATGCCTTCCTCCAAGCTGAAAGTGGCAATTGCCAACGTGCTGAAGGAAGAAGGTTACATTGAAGATTTTAAAATCGAAGGCGACACTAAGCCAGAACTGGAAGTCACTCTGAAATACTTCCAAGGTAAGGCTGTTGTAGAAAGCATTCAGCGTGTAAGCCGCCCAAGTCTGCGCATCTATAAGAAAAAAGATGAGCTGCCAAAAGTTATGGCTGGTTTGGGTATCGCTGTTGTTTCTACCTCTAAAGGTGTAATGACTGATCGTGCAGCTCGCCAAGCTGGTCTGGGTGGCGAGATTCTCTGCTACGTAGCTTAATTCGGGAGGAAAGAATGTCTCGTGTTGCAAAAGCACCCGTCGTCATTCCTGCCGGCGTAGAGGTCAAACTCAACGGTCAGGTTATTTCGATTAAGGGTAAAAACGGCGAACTAAGTCGTAAAATCCACAATGCAGTTGAAGTTAAACATGCGGATGGCCAATTGACTTTCGCTCCACGCGAAGGTTTTGCTGATGCTTGGGCACAGGCAGGTACAACTCGTTCTCTGCTGAATGCAATGGTTATCGGTGTTAACGAAGGCTTCACCAAGAAGCTTCAGCTGGTGGGTGTAGGTTACCGTGCAGCAATTAAAGGCAACGCTGTTAGTTTGTCTTTAGGCTTCTCGCATCCGGTTGAGCATCAACTGCCAGCAGGCATAACTGCGGAATGCCCGTCACAAACTGAAATCGTACTGAAAGGTGCTGATAAGCAGGTGATTGGTCAGGTTGCGGCAGATCTGCGTGCCTATCGTCGTCCTGAGCCATATAAAGGCAAGGGTGTTCGTTACGCCGATGAAGTCGTGCGTACCAAAGAGGCTAAGAAGAAGTAAGGTAACACTATGGATAAGAAAGCAGCTCGTATCCGTCGTGCGACCCGCGCACGCCGCAAGCTCCAGGAACTGGGTGCAACTCGCCTGGTGGTACACCGTACCCCTCGCCATATTTATGCGCAGGTTATCGCACCAAATGGTTCTGAAACTCTGGTGGCCGCTTCTACTACAGAAAAAGCTATTAGTGAACAACTGAAATTTACTGGAAACAAAGAAGCCGCAGCAGTAGTTGGTAAAATTGTTGCTGAACGTGCTCTGGAAAAAGGTATCAAAAATGTATCCTTTGACCGTTCTGGTTTCCAATATCATGGTAGAGTCCAGGCACTGGCAGATGCTGCCCGTGAAGCTGGCCTTCAGTTCTAAGGTAGAGGTGTAAGATGGCTCACATCGAAAAACAAGCTGGCGAACTGCAGGAAAAGCTGATCGCGGTAAACCGCGTATCTAAAACCGTCAAAGGTGGCCGTATTTTCAGCTTTACAGCACTGACTGTAGTTGGTGATGGTAACGGTCGCGTTGGTTTTGGCTACGGCAAAGCACGCGAAGTTCCGGCAGCGATCCAGAAAGCGATGGAAAAAGCACGTCGCAATATGAAAAACGTCGCACTTAACAGCGGCACCCTGCACCACCCAGTGAAAGGTGGACACACCGGTTCTCGCGTGTTTATGCAGCCTGCTCACGAAGGTACAGGTATCATCGCCGGTGGTGCGATGCGTGCTGTTCTGGAAGTGGCTGGAGTTCGTAACGTACTGGCTAAAACCTACGGTTCCACTAATCCGATCAACGTGGTTCGTGCAACTCTGGACGCTTTAGACAGCATGAAGTCTCCAGAAATGGTCGCAGCTAAGCGTGGCAAATCCGTCGAAGAAATTCAGGGGTAATGACCATGGCTAAGACTATTAAAATTACTCAGGTTCGCAGCTCAATTGGTCGTTTGCCTAAGCATAAGGCAACTCTGACTGGTTTAGGTCTGCGTCGCATTGGTCATACTGTTGAACGCGAAGATACACCAGCGGTTCGTGGTATGGTCAACTTGGTTTCCTATATGGTTAAAGTTGAGGAGTAACAGATGCGCTTAAATACTCTGTCTCCGGCTGAAGGTGCTAAGCACGCATCTAAACGTGTAGGTCGTGGTATCGGTTCTGGCCTAGGTAAAACCGGCGGTCGTGGCCACAAAGGTCAGAAATCTCGTTCTGGCGGTGGTGTTCGTCGTGGTTTTGAAGGCGGCCAGATGCCTTTATACCGTCGTCTGCCAAAATTTGGTTTTACTTCACGTAAGGCAATGATCACTGCAGAAATTCGTCTGTCTGATTTTGCCCATGTTGAAGGCGATGTTATCGATCTGAATGCACTGAAAGCTGCTAACATTGTTGGCCCTCAAATTGAATTCGCAAAAGTTATGCTTTCTGGCGAAGTCAATCGCGCAGTAACTGTGCGTGGCTTACGTGTTACGAAAGGCGCCCGTGCTGCAATTGAAGCTGCTGGCGGTAAAATTGAGGAATAAGTAACAGATGGCTAAACAACCAGGATTAGATTTTCAAAGTGCTAAAGGCGGATTAAGCGAGTTAAAACGCAGACTTTTGTTTGTTATTGGAGCTCTGATTGTTTTCCGTATTGGCTCTTTTATTCCAATCCCTGGTATTGATGCCACTGTGCTTGCCAAATTGCTCGAACAGCAAAGAGGCACCATCATTGAAATGTTTAACATGTTCTCTGGTGGTGCTTTAAGCCGTGCTTCTATCTTTGCACTGGGTATAATGCCGTATATTTCTGCATCTATCATTATCCAGTTGCTAACTGTGGTTAATCCCCGTTTAGCAGAGATTAAGAAGGAAGGGGAAGCTGGTCGTCGTAAGATCAGTCAATACACCCGTTATGGCACGTTAGTGCTGGCAATATTCCAGTCAATCGGTATTGCTACTGGGTTGCCGAATATGCCTGGAATGCAAGGTTTAGTTATTAACCCTGGCTTTGCGTTCTATTTCACGGCTGTTGTAAGTCTGGTCACGGGAACTATGTTCCTGATGTGGCTGGGTGAGCAGATTACTGAGCGAGGTATCGGTAACGGTATTTCAATCATAATCTTTGCTGGTATCGTTGCGGGTTTACCGCCTGCAATTGGTCACACCATCGAGCAAGCTCGGCAAGGCGACCTGCACTTCCTCCTGTTGCTGTTGGTTGCAGTATTAGTGTTTGCCGTAACTTTTTTCGTTGTTTTCATGGAGCGTGGTCAACGCCGTATCGTTGTTAACTATGCTAAACGTCAACAAGGTCGAAGAGTTTATGCGGCACAAAGTACACATTTACCGTTGAAAGTGAATATGGCTGGGGTTATCCCTGCAATTTTTGCTTCTAGTATTATTTTGTTCCCTGGTACCATAGCCTCTTGGTTTGGTGGTGGAACAGGCTGGAATTGGTTGACAACTATTTCTATGTATTTGCAGCCAGGTCAACCGCTTTATGTGTTATTGTACGCATCTGCAATCATCTTCTTCTGTTTCTTCTACACGGCTTTGGTGTTTAATCCAAGAGAAACAGCAGATAACCTGAAGAAGTCCGGTGCATTTGTACCAGGAATTCGTCCGGGAGAGCAAACGGCTAAGTACATCGATAAAGTAATGACTCGCCTGACCTTAGTTGGTGCGTTATACATTACCTTTATCTGCTTAATCCCGGAGTTCATGCGTGACGCAATGAAAGTTCCATTCTATTTTGGTGGTACTTCCTTACTGATTGTGGTTGTCGTCATCATGGACTTTATGGCTCAAGTGCAAACTCTGATGATGTCGAGTCAATATGAGTCTGCATTGAAGAAGGCAAACCTAAAAGGGTATAACCGCTAATCGGTTTGCTTGAGAAGTTACGGAGAGTAAAAATGAAAGTTCGTGCTTCCGTCAAGAAATTATGCCGCAACTGCAAAATAGTTAAACGTAACGGTATCGTACGTGTAATCTGCAGTGCAGAGCCTAAGCATAAACAACGCCAAGGCTAATTTAATCGCATATTTTTCTTGCAAAGTTGGGTTGAGCTGGCTAAATTAGCCAGCCAATCTTTTTTATCTGACAGCAACATTATTTGAGTATCCTGAAAACGGGCTTTTCAGAATGATGTTGCAGTGAATAAATATTGTAGGAGTGCATAGTGGCCCGTATAGCAGGCATTAACATTCCTGATCAGAAACATACCGTAATCGCGTTAACCTCGATTTACGGCATCGGTAAAACCCGCTCACAGCAAATCTGTGAAGCAGCGCGTATTGCTGAAAATGTTAAGATCAGTGAGCTGTCTGAAGAGCAAATTGACAAGCTGCGTGACGAAGTTGCCAAATACGTTGTAGAAGGTGATCTGCGTCGTGAAGTGACCCTGAGTATCAAACGTCTGATGGACCTTGGTTGCTATCGTGGTTTGCGTCATCGTCGTGGTCTGCCAGTTCGCGGTCAGCGTACTAAGACCAATGCACGTACCCGTAAGGGTCCGCGTAAGCCGATCAAGAAATAATCGGGGTATTGAATAATGGCAAAAGCACCTATTCGTGCACGTAAGCGTGTAAGAAAACAAGTCTCTGACGGTGTGGCTCATATCCATGCTTCTTTCAACAACACAATCGTTACTATTACTGATCGTCAGGGTAATGCTTTGGGTTGGGCAACTGCAGGTGGTTCCGGTTTCCGTGGTTCTCGTAAATCTACTCCGTTTGCGGCTCAGGTTGCAGCAGAGCGCTGTGCTGAAGCAGTAAAAGAATACGGAATTAAGAACCTGGAAGTTATGGTTAAAGGACCTGGTCCTGGCCGTGAGTCAACTATCCGCGCATTAAACGCGGCTGGTTTCCGCATCACTAATATTACTGATGTGACTCCGATCCCTCATAACGGTTGTCGCCCACCGAAAAAACGTCGCGTTTAAGTTTAATAAGACGTCTTCGTTTTTAGGATTGTTGGAGAAAGAAAATGGCAAGATATTTGGGTCCTAAGCTCAAGCTGAGCCGTCGCGAGGGTACAGACCTTTTCCTGAAGTCTGGCGTTCGCGCGATTGACACCAAGTGTAAATTAGAACAGGCACCAGGCCAGCACGGCGCACGTAAACCGCGTCTGTCTGACTACGGTGTTCAGTTACGTGAAAAACAAAAAGTTCGTCGTACTTACGGTGTTCTGGAACGTCAATTCCGTAACTACTATAAAGAAGCGACTCGTCTGAAAGGCAACACAGGTGAAAACCTGTTGACTCTGCTGGAAGGTCGCTTAGATAACGTCGTTTATCGTATGGGCTTCGGTGCGACTCGTGCTGAATCACGTCAGATGGTAAGCCATAAGGCTATCATGGTAAATGGTTGCGTTGTCAATATCGCTTCTTATCAGGTATCCCCGAATGACGTAGTCAGCGTTCGTGAAAAAGCGAAGAAGCAGGCTCGTATTAAGGCAGCTTTAGAGCTGGCTGAGCAGCGTGAGAAACCAACTTGGTTGGAAGTTGATGCTGCGAAGATGGAAGGTGTGTTCAAACGTATTCCTGAACGTACTGATCTATCCGCTGACATTAACGAACACCTGATCGTCGAGCTTTACTCTAAGTAAAGCTTAGCACCAAAGAGAGGACACAATGCAGGGTTCTGTGACAGAGTTTCTAAAACCGCGCCTGGTAGATATCGAGCAAGTCAGTTCGACGCACGCCAAGGTGACCCTTGAGCCATTAGAGCGTGGTTTTGGCCATACTCTTGGCAACGCACTGCGCCGTATTCTGCTTTCGTCTATGCCGGGTTGTGCGGTGACTGAGGTTGAGATTGATGGTGTACTGCATGAGTACAGCACCAAAGAAGGCGTACAGGAAGATATCCTGGAGATTCTCCTCAATCTGAAAGGGCTAGCGGTGAAAGTTCAGGGTAAAGATGAAGTTATCCTTACCTTGAATAAATCTGGCATTGGCCCTGTGACTGCAGCCGACATCATCCATGATGGTGATGTTGAAATCGTCAAGCCGCAGCACGTAATCTGCCATCTGACTGACGGAAGTGCTTCCATTAGCATGCGTATTAAAGTTCAGCGCGGTCGTGGTTATGTGCCGGCTTCTGCCCGAATTCATTCGGAAGAAGATGAGCGCCCTATCGGTCGTTTGTTAGTAGATGCTTGCTATAGCCCAGTAGAGCGTATTGCCTACAATGTTGAAGCAGCTCGTGTAGAACAGCGTACTGACCTGGATAAGCTGGTTATCGAAATGGAGACTAACGGCACAATCGATCCTGAAGAGGCGATTCGCCGTGCAGCTACCATTCTGGCCGAACAACTGGAAGCTTTTGTTGATTTACGTGATGTACGTCAACCAGAAGTTAAAGAAGAGAAGCCAGAGTTTGATCCGATCCTGCTGCGCCCTGTTGACGATCTGGAATTGACTGTCCGCTCTGCTAACTGCCTTAAGGCAGAAGCTATCCACTACATCGGTGATCTGGTACAGCGTACCGAGGTTGAGTTACTTAAGACACCTAATCTGGGTAAAAAATCTCTTACTGAGATTAAAGACGTACTGGCTTCGCGTGGGCTTTCTCTGGGCATGCGTCTGGAAAACTGGCCACCAGCAAGTATTGCTGATGAATAACTAGATCACAGGTTAAGGTTTTACTGAGAAGGATAAGGTCATGCGCCATCGTAAGAGTGGTCGTCAATTGAACCGCAACAGCAGCCATCGCCAAGCTATGTTCCGCAACATGGCAGGTTCTTTGGTTCGTCATGAGATCATCAAGACGACTCTGCCTAAAGCGAAAGAACTGCGTCGCGTCGTTGAGCCGCTGATTACTCTTGCCAAGACCGACAGCGTAGCTAATCGTCGTCTGGCATTCGCCCGTACTCGTGATAACGAAATCGTGGCAAAACTGTTTAATGAACTGGGCCCGCGTTTTGCGAGCCGCGCAGGTGGTTACACTCGTATCCTGAAGTGTGGCTTCCGTGCTGGTGACAATGCTCCGATGGCATACATCGAACTTGTTGACCGCGCCGTTGAGTCTCAGACAGAAGCAGCATCTGCAGAGTAATCTGTAGAAGCATAAAAAACCGGGATAACACCCGGTTTTTTATTGCTCTTTATTTTTTCTTCCAATACTTACCTATCTCGTTTTCTACAAGTTAATCTGCAAATTTCACCTGTACTGGTGCTTTCTTAACCTATTCTGATAGTATTGAACTTATTTCCTGTTTGATAGGTGATTCACTATGTATCGTATTGGTCAGTTGTCTAAATTAGCGAGTGTCACGCCTGATACTATTCGTTTTTATGAAAAACAGGGATTGATGGCTCATGAGGAAAGAACAGAAGGCGGTTATAGACTTTATACCGAACAGGATTTACAACGATTACGTTTTATTCGTTATGCAAAGCAATCGGGTTTTACACTGGAAGCGATTGTAGAGTTACTGTCTATTCGTGTTGATCCTGAGAATCATACATGTCAAGAATCGAAACAAATTGTTGATTCCAGATTACAGGAGGTTGAAGATAAATTATTGGAAATGCAAAAAATGCGCAATTCTTTAAAAATGTTGAGTGATGCATGTTGTGGTAGTGTGCATACCAGCACATATTGTTCCATATTGGAAATTTTGGAAGAAGGGGCAACTAATAAATAATTTTTCTTTATTATTTCGGGTGCTAAGAGTACAATCGCGCTGTTTTTAACCAAATGAATATCATTAGAGGTCACTATGACAACATATCGCCATAAAAAAGGTGTTATCAAAGATAATGCCATAGAGGCACTGTTACACGACCCTTTATTTAGGCAGCGAGTAGAAACAAACAAAAAGGGTAAAGGAAGTTATAGTCGTAAGGAAAAACATGGCAAAAGTAGTGGTTGGGAGGCCAATGATAATAATTTTTTCAAGTTGTTATCATTGGCCTTCTAATTTATTGAGCGGGAAGTATTATCTGATTTAGCAAAGCAGGTGTTTCTTACAGGAAAAAAGGGCTCGGCTGGAATAATTTTTCCACTTCAGGAACAAATTTTTTATCGGTAATAAACATGATTACATGGTCGCCTTGTTGAATAATGCTGTAATCATTGGCAATGATTACCTCTTCACCGCGAACAATTGCGCCAATTGTCGTGCCTGGTGGTAGTCTAATATCACCAATCTTGCGTCCAACTACTTTGGAAGTATGTTCGTCACCATGAGCTATGGCTTCAATAGCTTCGGCTACCCCCCTTCTTAATGAAGATACACTGACGATATCCGCTTTACGGACATGGCCAAGTAATGCAGAAATAGTAGCTTGCTGAGGTGAGATGGCGATATCAATAACACCACCTTGTACTAAATCAACATATGCACTGCGTTGAATAAGAACCATCGCTTTTTTGGCCCCCATTCGTTTTGCAAGCATAGCTGACATAATGTTGGCTTCGTCATCGTTAGTTAATGCAATAAAAACATCGACTTGTTCAATATGTTCCTCTGACAGAAGTTCTTGATCAGAGGCATCACCGTAGAAAACGATAGTATCGTGCAAGAGCTCTGCTAGCTCTGTAGCTCTTTTTTGATTATGTTCAATCAGCTTGACGCTGTAATCCTTCTCAAGTCGCAGCGCTAAACCTGCACCGACGTTCCCACCTCCAACAATCATGAGACGTTTATATGGTTTTTCAAGGCGTTGTAATTCACTCATCACCGCTCTGATATGTTGTGATGCGGCAACAAAGAATACTTCATCTCCCGCTTCAATAATTGTGGAGCCTTGTGGCCTGATCGGGCGGTCTTGACGAAATATTGCAGCAACTTTGCTATCGATATGTGGCATATGTTCTCGAAGCGAGGATAATGCATTACCCACTAGTGAACCCCCATAATAGGCTTTGACCGCGACGATACTGACTCGGCCTTCCGCAAAATTGACAACTTGTAATGCTCCGGGGTATTGAATCAATTTATAAATGTAATCAATAACCAATTGCTCAGGAGATATCAGGTAATCAATAGGGATATCATCGGGTTGAAATAATTTTTCTGATTCATGGATATATTCTGATGAACGTATCCGAGCGACTTTATTGGGGGTATTAAATAAGGAGTAAGCGATTTGGCACGCAATCATGTTGGTTTCATCTGAATTTGTGACGGCTACCAGCATATCGGCATCTTCTGCGCCTGCTTCCCTCAATACTCTGGGGTGGGAGCCGTGGCCATTTACAACCCGTAGATCGAATTTGTCTTGTAACTGGCGTAAGCGATCGGTATCGGTGTCAACGACAGTAATATCATTATTTTCATCAACCAAATTTTCAGCTAATGTTCCACCAACCTGACCAGCACCCAGAATAATTATTTTCATAGCATTCTCTTCGTGTTAGAAGCCGCATTCCTATTCTTGATATTTTAGTAAAGTCACAAAACCCCTCCTCGTCCTATATTTTGACGAGGAAGATACATCAATACTTAGTTAGTCGGGCATAAAAGAAGCCGTCACCACCTGTTGTTTCAGGAATAATTTGTATCCCTGGTTTTTCAAGTGTGCCTGTATCTGATAATGCAGCATCTGTATGGCGTCCTAAGAATGCTTTTATTTGTTGGCTATTTTCATGAGGTAAAATGGAGCAGGTTGCATAAACCAGAGTGCCATTTTTCTTTAAATATGGCCAAATGGCATCAAGGATTTCAGATTGTAGCGTAACCAATTGGTCAATATCTTCATTTCGACGCAACCATTTTATGTCAGGGTGACGACGAATAACACCTGTTGCTGAGCATGGTGCATCAAGAAGAATGCGATCGAACTGTTCCCCTGCTGCCCACTCATGTGGAAGACGTCCATCACCTGTTCTGACGACGGCATGTAAATTAAGGCGCTGTAAATTTTCTTTCACTCGCTTAATTCTCTGTTCATCAATATCGACGGCAAGTACTTTTGATTTTGGCGCTATCTCAAGGATATGGGTGGTTTTTCCTCCAGGGGCAGCACAAAGATCCAGTATAGATTCTCCGCCACATGGCGTTAATAATTCAGCACACCCTTGAGCAGAGCGATCTTGAATAGTCACCCATCCTTGATCGAATCCGGGTAGAGCGTTAACAGGGCAAGGATTTAGCAAGCGAATAGCGCTGGGATGGTTTTCATCTAGCTCTGCTTCTATATTAGCTTCTTGCAACAGAGCAAGATATTGATTAGCACTATGATAGCGCTGATTAACTCGCAACCACATGGGAGGTTTTTGATTATTTGCGTCAATAATCTTTTGCCAATCCTGTGGATAGGCTTTTTGAATATGATCTAACAGCCATTTGGGATGTAAATGGCAGCTGACACTATTAACTTGCTCGACTAATGTCTGTTGTTGGCGCTGAAATTGGCGGAGAACGCCATTAATTAAGCCTTTTAATTGCGAACGTTTTAAACTGATCGCGCCATTGACGGTTTCGGCAAGTGCTGCATGTGCAGGTATACGAGTATAAGTAAGCTGATAGATTCCAACCATGATTAGATAGTGAAAAATGCGTTGTTTGCCTTTCA
Organism: Xenorhabdus aichiensis; assembly: GCF_028598775.1. Taxonomy (NCBI): domain Bacteria; kingdom Pseudomonadati; phylum Pseudomonadota; class Gammaproteobacteria; order Enterobacterales; family Morganellaceae; genus Xenorhabdus; species Xenorhabdus aichiensis. The sequence continues at coordinate 6,121 of NZ_JAQRFO010000056.1, read as the reverse complement.
ATGGCTTTGTCATCAACTGGCTAATGAACCATTCTAGTTGAGGTAATACCCTCATTACGCCAAAACAGAGTTCTTGGAGAAGAGCTCTATCTTTGTCAGAAACTCTTTGTTGGAGTTCAGGAATAACAGTGCTGAGTGACTGCCCTTGTTCCAGCACTTGATGGATCGCTTTTGCAGCGATGCTTCGCAGGTTATATGTATTTTTCATGATATGGTCAAAAAAGCTGACTGTTGTCAGCATTATAAAAAGGAAGACGCCCGTATGCTCAGAGTATACAGGCAAATTAATTTCATTTGATTTTGTTGCCCGGTATAAACCAATCACGTTTTGAGTTTAAGAAATCAGCGGCTGGCATTGCTTTCTTACCTGATGGTTGCAATTGTGTGATATTTAATATTCCATCAGCGGTTGCGATTTGAATACCTTTTTTATCTGCCTTAATGATGGTTCCAGGAGGCTGAGTAGTTTGCTCAGCAATGGCTTCAGCGTGCCATACCTTAATGGGGTATTCATCAATGAGAAAGAAGCTCATCGGCCATGGGTTAAATGAGCGGACACAGCGTTCAAGCTGAATGGCAGGTAAATGCCAGTCCATTTTGGCTTCATCTTTACTGAGTTTTTCAGCATAAGTTACCGAAGTACCATCCTGAATGCTTGGTTGGCAATTTCCTAACATTATCAAATCTAATGTGTTAAGTAATGCTTCAGGGCCAATATTGGCAAGTTTTTCATACAGGCTGGAGCTGGTATCTTGATTTGTAATTAGACACGCTGCTTTTAGCAGCATGTTGCCGGTATCAAGACCAGCATCCATTTGCATAATTGTTACGCCAGTTTCTGGGTCTCCCGCCCAGATTGCACGCTGAATCGGAGCGGCGCCACGCCAGCGCGGTAACAAAGAACCATGAACATTCAGGCATCCTAAACGTGGTATGTCCAGAACGGCTTGAGGCAGAATCAGGCCATATGCAACAACGATCATAATATCTGCCTGCCGATCCATGATCCATCGCTGGCTTTCTTCTGTGCGTAAGGTTTTTGGCTGGAAAACAGAAATACTATGTTCTTCAGCCAGTGCTTTTACAGGACTTGGTGTCAGTTTTTTACCTCTTCCTGCCGGTTTGTCTGGTCGGGTGAGAACTCCGACAACTTGATGTTGAGATTTTAATAAAGCAGCCAAATGGTGAGCAGCGAAATCAGGGGTTCCGGCAAAAATAATACGTAAAGAATCAGACACTGTTATTTCCTGTAATGATAAAGTTTATTTGTCTTTAGCTCTCAGACGGTCAATTTTTTCAACTTTCTGGCGAATACGCTGGCGTTTCAATGGCGACAGATAATCGATAAAGAGTTTACCTACCAGATGATCCATTTCATGTTGAATACAGATTGCTAGCAGGTCGTCAGCTTCCAGCTCAAATGGCTGTCCGTGATAATCTAAGGCCTTAATCTTTACTTGCTCAAAACGTGGTACAAATGCTCGTTGTTCAGGAACAGATAAACACCCTTCCTCAATCCCTGTTTCACCAACTTCATTCATTAATTCGGGGTTGATGAGAACAAGGCGTTGATCACGATTCTCAGAGACATCAATGACAATAATTCGCTGATGAATATCGACTTGTGTTGCAGCTAAACCGATACCTTCTTCTGCATACATTGTTTCGAACATATCATCAATGATGCTCTGAATTTCTGCATCGACTTTTTCAACTGGCTTTGCAATTGTGCGAAGCCGTTCATCTGGGTAATGTAATACTTGTAAAACTGACATATATGTTTAGATCTGTATCCAAGAAGTGAATGATAATTTGCGCCTATTCTAGACATTTCCTATTTAGATTGACAGTATCGACCATAAATTAATCAAGGCCAGTCAAGTTATCAATCAGGTCAGGATGACATTATGAAAGAGATGGAAATATGGTTGCGAATGAAGATGGTCTCCCATCTTTCAACGATTAAAGCCGTGTCTATTATAGAACGTCTATTGAGAACTCAAAACTATAGTAATAACGAACTTAAGGCGTGTGGCTTGTCTCCCACACAGTGTTTGCAGTTTACTAAGGCTAACTCTTCTGAGCTGGCTACTTGTTTTACGTGGCTAGAGCGGTCTGGCAATCATTTGTTGACCTTCTCTCATCCCGCATATCCACCTTTATTAAAACAGATACACTCTCCTCCACTTATGCTTTTTGTGTCAGGGGATATAACTGTGTTATCCCAAAAGCAGGTGGCAATAGTGGGTAGTAGGTCAGCAAGCTTTTATGGTGAGAAATGGGGGAAAATCTTTGCTGGTGAATTAGCGAAAAATGGAGTGGTGATAACCAGTGGGCTGGCAATCGGTATTGATGGGATTTGCCATCAGGCAGCGCTTAGTGCAGGCGGAAAAACCATTGCTGTACTTGGCAGTGGGCTTGAAAAAATTTACCCCTATCGGCATGGTTCTTTGGCGCAGCTTATTGAAGAAAATGGTGCATTGGTTTCTGAGTTTTTTCCTGAAATGCCACCTAAAGCTAAAAATTTTCCAAGGCGCAATCGGATCATTAGCGGCTTGAGTCTCGCTCTTCTTATTGTAGAAGCTTATGAAAAGAGTGGTTCGCTGATTACAGCGCGTTGTGCGCTTGAACAGGGGCGAGATATTTTTGCATTACCTGGTGCATTAGGCACTCCTTCAAGTGAGGGCAATCATTGGCTGATAAAGCAGGGGGCTTATTTGGCAGTGAATCCAACGGATATAATGGAACATATTAATGGTGCGTTTCGATGGCTGAATATAGAAAAAGAAGAACGCGTGCAAGTTGACCAAATAGAGTTGCCATTTGCTGATGTGCTGGTTAACGTAAGTCATGAAGTTACTCCAGTTGATGTGATTGCTCAACGCTCTTGTCTTCCTGTCACAGAAGTCATGACCAGACTTTTGGAGCTGGAACTCATGGGAAAAGTCGCCGTTGTTGCTGGTGGCTATATTCGGGTAAATTGAGCTGTTTAATTTATATTTTTTCTAACATTATTGTGGCTGTGGTTTAGCGAGTGAGATATGTCTAAGAAAGTTCCCTTTGCGATAAAAGAAACAGAACATTGCCTTGCGTGTGGCGCTGAATTAGTGATCCGTAATGGAGTTCATGGCCCATTTTATGCGTGTTCTAGCTATCCATCATGCCATTACGTTCGTCCTTTAAAAACTCAAGGAGATGGACATATTGTTAAAGAATTGGATGGGCAAATTTGCCCGAAGTGTGGCTTTACTCTGGTTTTGCGGCAAGGACGTTATGGCATGTTCATTGGTTGCAGCCATTATCCTGAATGTGAACACACAGAATTGATCGATAAACCTGATGATACATCGATTCATTGCCCCCAATGTCAACAAGGAAAATTACTCCAGCGTAAGTCACGTTTTGGTAAAACATTTCATGCCTGCAACCGATACCCAGAGTGTCAGTTTGTACTTAACAATAAGCCTGTATCCGGAGAATGTATTTTCTGCCATTACCCATTGTTAATAGAAAAGAGAACGGCTCAAGGCGTAAAGTTGTTTTGTGCCAGTAAACTGTGTAGTAAGCCGCAAATCAATGAAATTGAGAAATATAATGAGTAACAAAGTTTCACCTGCATTTGATGTGATTATCACTGCGTTAAAAGAAGAAAAAGTGATTGCTTATCCGACAGAGGCCGTTTTTGGGTTGGGCTGTGATCCTGACAGCGAAAAAGCCGTGAACGAATTATTATCACTGAAAAATCGACCGTGGGAAAAAGGGCTAATTCTCATTGCTGATAGCTATGAAAGGTTATGCCTTTATATTGATGATGAGCAACTTAGTGATATACAGAAAGAAACGGTATTTTCATTTTGGCCTGGTCCAGTGACATGGGTAATACCAGCAAAAACGACGACACCAAAATGGTTAACGGGGCAATTTTCAACACTGGCGGTTCGGGTCACAGATCATCCTCTGGTTAAACAATTATGTTCTCTTTATGGGAAACCCCTTGTATCGACGAGTGCAAATTTAAGTGGACTAGAGCCATGTCGGAGTGCGGAAGAAGTTCGTCAGCAATTTGGAAACCGAGTCCCTGTTTTGGAAGGAAAAGTGGGGGGACGTAAAAATCCATCAGAAATCAGAGATGCCTTAACAGGCAAATTATATCGGCAAGGATAGTAAATGATGGATAAATTTGCGGTTTTTGGTAACCCTATTGCACACAGTAAATCTCCTTACATTCATCGATTATTTGCTGATCAGACGGGGATTGATCATCAATATGGGCGGGTGCTTGCTCCGATAGAACATTTTGAACAAATGTTGGATCGTTTTTTTGAGCAGGGCGGTTTAGGAGCGAATATTACTGTACCTTTTAAAGAAAGGGCCTATCAGCGCTCAGATGAATTGACTGAACGAGCAAGAATTAGTGGTGCGGTTAACACATTAAAGTTGATCGAGGGTAATCGTCTCCTTGGTGATAATACTGATGGGATCGGGTTACTGGCAGATTTACAGCGGCTAGGTTTCATTACTAAGGGTCAGCATATTCTGATTATTGGGGCTGGTGGTGCAGCAAAAGGAGTGTTATCACCTTTATTAGAACTAGGCTGTGCCGTCACTATCACGAACCGTACATTCGAGCGTGCGCAGATAATTGCAGATAAATTTTCCCTATTGGGTGATATTCAGTCAATTGAAATAGAATCCCTTCTTTCCCCAGATTTCGATATCATCATCAATGCGACTGCTTCTGGTATTGATGGACAAATTCCTGAGGTATCACCGCTGATTTTTCGCAATGGTATTGCTTGTTACGATATGTATTACCAACACGGATTAACTCCGTTCCTTGATTTTGCCCGGCAAAATGGTATTTCACGTTTGGCTGATGGATTAGGAATGTTGGTGGGGCAAGCTGCGAATGCTTTTGAATTGTGGCACGGAGTATTCCCTGAAATAGAATCTGTTTTAACCGCTTTAAGGCGAGAGTTACACGCATGAATCAAGCTATTCAATTTCCTGATCGTGAAGAATGGAATGAGATGGAAAGCAAAGTGATTTTCCCAGCTATGGTCGATGGGTTATTGGTGCAATGTATGATTAGTTCCGATGAGCTAGCCGAACGTTATGGTAAAGATCATCACCCACTCGACCTATTTCACCGACATCGCTGGGATCTGGAAGAGGAATTTGAAGCCGCTATCTTGAGTGGGCATGATGATCAATTTGGGCGTTACTCCTTGCCCTCTGACGTGTCTGCTAAATAATTATCTTTCCAGTGGGTGTAGTTATTAGCGGAATAAAGTAGCCCTTTCAGTTCTTCAGGTTTGAGTTTTCTCACTTGTTTGGCGGGGCTGCCTATATACAGATATCCGCTTTCTAATTTTTTTCCTGGGGGGACAAGAGTTCCCGCCCCAATAACAACATCATTTTCAATAATCGCACCATCAAGTAGAATAGAACCCATGCCAACCAGCACCCGGTTTCCAATCCTACAGCCATGCAGCATTGTTTTATGACCGACAGTGACCTCTTCTCCTATTATCAATGGGAAGCCGGCGGGATTATCAGGTGATTTATGAGTAACATGCAAAATGGAACCATCCTGAATATTTGTACGTGCACCAATTGAAACATAATTCACATCACCACGGATAACCACAAGGGGCCAAATACTCACATCATTTGCTAATCTGACATCTCCAATCACAACAGAAGAAGGATCTAACATGACTCTTTGGCCAACCTGTGGGCAGAGATTTAAGTATTGGCGTAAAACAGTAGACATAAAAAACCTCAACAACAGTAAGAACGGATAACAATTATCTGCGATGTTATTGAGTAATAGACCACCATGCAATGGAAAGAACCGTATTAAATTCGTCCGGATTGGGTGTTTTTTGTATCTAATGGACAAAAAGTGCCCACTTAAAAATAAAATCGAAAAAAACTATTGTCAGGGGCGGAAAATTCCCTATAATGCGCCACCACTGACCGACGCTGAGCGAAGACACGCCGCGGAGGCCAGCGAGAGAAAAGCGAAAATAAGCGCTTGACTCTCCGGGCAAAAAGCGTAAGATACGCAGCCCTAACTGACCCAAACCTTACGTTAAGTCAGTCCGCTCTTTAACAA
>NZ_JAQRFO010000055.1:0-27821 GCF_028598775.1 Xenorhabdus aichiensis | reverse complement strand
ACCCAAACAATATTCATTTTTTTTTACATGTATATCGATATAATCATTACCCACCTCATCTTCCCCTGCATATATAACATCATTTACACATTGTGGTTTGAGATTAAAAAACTCAGTATCTGATACTTTAAACATCAAGAAGTCTTGAGATTCTCGTTGAATACATCCAAACAAGAAAAAAATAAAAAAAATGAAGTACAACAATCTCGGCTTAATCATATAAGACCTCAAATGAGGGTCGTCAACGACCCTCGTACATACGATACCATCACCATCTGGCTACCAAGAAACGATCACGTTTTGACCAATACTATGACTTCGACACCTAATCCTGTCAATACCAGCACCGCCCTTACTAACAACTAAGTATTCACCTGGCCCTAAGGTTTGAATTGTTTTCGATGTTGGCTCATCAATATAATTAATCTCGACAGAAAATGTTGATGGAGCCTACGAGTTCGTATCAAAGCTATAACGAATTGTGTGTGGGCCGCCGCCCCATCCTTGTAAATCTATCCACGGACCGAAAAAACCGGGAGGCGCATAAACTTGTCTTGAAGGCATACCTATCTCCTATAGATTAAATCTATCCAAGATAAAAATTTACTTAATCAATGAAATTCATTGATTGATAAGCATTATGACCAACAGGGTATTTTATTACAGAATAAATATTGTTCCGATAATCCTAAATTATAACAGTTGGTAGAACAAAATGAGTAAAAGGGAATGAATTTAGTGGAATAATCCCTAGGATTTCTTTTTCGCCAGTTCTACAAACTGAAAAAAGTTTTTGATGGAGTGTGCGATCATCTGTTTTAAACATCATAGGAACGCCGTAGAGACGTATTTACCATGATGATATGACGTCGCTTATAGAGCTTCTGTGTGCGAATTTGAGGGGATCTACTGCGGAGATTTCTATCCATTTGAAGGGCGAAAAAGACTAGTCAAATCCGGGACAAGATGTGTTTTGTAGCACCGCCTGCACACAGTCGTTGTTACAAAGCTCTTGGTCAGGGCAAAGCCCCGACACCCCCTGAAGGATAATTTACACCGAAAGGAATGACTTTTAGATTCCCTTTAGGGCATGGAGGCGGCTCATCCAATGTGACTGGGATAGCTGCTCTTCATCCGCCGATACAAGGGGCCTACCTGGGCGACTGGGTAGATTTACTCAACTCGGATCCCCAGTGTGCTCCTAAATTCGGTGTACGCAAGGATGTACGCCAGCGGCACCCCTCAAAATATCATTAATGAGTTTACCCGGATTTCATCGATAGCCTAGACACACACGCTGTTCAGTTTGTTCGTACTATCCAGTCCGTCAAATATAAGATCCTCGATCTTGCTCACAGATCTACATATTTTTTCCTGATGGAAATGCAAAAAGTTATATGTATGTATCTGAATACTCTCTTTATTTTACATTTTTGCTACAAATTTGACGAAAATGCAACTATTAAATATATTAAATCATAGGTTATATTTTATGCATTTAATCCATCGAGGGGTAATCATGCCGGTACCAACGCTTAAGCATTTCATTAATGGTCAGTATATTGAGTCTAAAGGTTCCGAATATTTTGATCTGGTAAGCCCGGTCACTGGTGAATCTTATGCGCGTTCTCCTAACGCGACTGTAGCGGATGTTGATGATGCTTATGCATCGGCTAAAGAGGCATTTAAAATATGGGGACGCAGTACACCCTCGGCACGTCAGCAGGCGTTGCTAGCGCTGGCTGATACGGTGGAAAAAAACGCTGAACGTCTGATTGAGTCGCAAAGCCGCAATACAGGGCAGCTCAAGCACCTGATTGCCTCCGAGGAGATTGCGACGTCGGTGGATCATATCCGCTTCTTCGCCGGTGCAGCTCGCTTTTTGGAAGGCAAGGCTACAGCGGAATATCTTTCTGATATGACCAGTAGTATCCGGCGTGAACCGCTGGGTGTGGTAGGGCAGGTTACTCCATGGAACTATCCGTTGATGATGGCGGTGTGGAAGATAGCGCCTGCTCTGGCAGCAGGTAATACCGTGGTGCTTAAACCGAGCGATACTACGCCGGAGAGTACTCTGTTGCTGGCTGAACTGTCTGCTCCGTTCTTCCCTGCCGGCACCTTCAACGTGGTGCTGGGTAATGCCAGCGCGGGTTCCCTGGTCGTTTCACACAAAACGCCGGCTATGGTTTCCATCACCGGTTCCGTACGTGCCGGTTTGCAGGTTGCATCTTCGGCGGCAGCTAATCTCACCAGAGCGCATCTGGAGCTGGGTGGCAAAGCGCCGGTGGTTATTTTTGCCGATGCAGATGTGGACAAAGCCGTGGAGATCATTGCTACCGCAGGGTACTTCAACGCTGGTCAGGACTGCACGGCAGCTTCACGTGTGCTGGTGCATGAATCTGTTTACGATATTTTCATCACTAAACTGGTGGCGGCAGCTAAAGCCACCCGTTTTGGCGATCCGGAAGATAAAGAGGCGCTGTATGGGCCGCTTAATAATGTTCGCCAGTTGGAGCAGGTCAAAGGGTTCATTGCACGTCTGCCCGCTCATGCCCGTATCGAAACAGGAGGCCGTGAGGCTGATCGTTCGGGATATTACTTTGAACCTACGGTGATTACTGGTTTGGAGCAGGACGATGAAATGATTCAGACCGAAATTTTTGGCCCTGTTATCACAGTACAGAAGTTCCTAACAGAACAGGATGCTATCGAGAAAGCTAACGATGTGAAATACGGGTTGGCCTCCAGTGTCTGGACCCGCGACCATGGTCGCGCGTTGCGCCTGTCTCGTGAGCTTGACTTTGGAACTGTCTGGATTAACACCCATATTCCTCTCACGGCAGAAGCACCTCATGGCGGCTTCAAGAACTCTGGATACGGTAAAGATCTGTCGGCTTATGGTTTCGATGAATATACGCGTATCAAACACGTGATGAGTTCCAACGACTAATACAGGACGCCCATAATGGATCAAAATAGATCTTCACGTGACTTGGTGTCGCGCGCGCACCACGAGCTGTTTACTGACCGTGATGCGGGGGCGCTTGAACGTTATTTTGCGCCGAATTTCATCGAACATTCCCCATTGGTTAAAGAGGGTCTTGCCGGATTGCGTGAGCGGGTTCAGGCACATCCTGAACTGCACCATGAAATGTATCGTGTACTACAGGATGGTGACCTAGTTGCTATTCACGGCCGTTTTACGGGATTAGACGAGCAGCCGTTGGTCGGTTTCGATCTGTACCGGGTTGCCGATGGTTTAATCGTGGAGCACTGGGACGGCTTAGTGCCGCAGTCCGCGCCTAACGCCAGTGGCCGAACTCAGTTAGACGGCCCGACTGAAACGGGCTATAGCCATGACAGAGAGAAGAACCGCGAGCTGGTGGTTAACTTTTTCACCCGTACCTTGATCGAAGGACACTATGATGAGTTTGGAAACTACACCAATGGTGAAGAGTTTCGCCAACACAGCCCCGATATTCCCGATGGTACGGCTGCGGTCATTGCGTTTCTTAAGCAACTCAAGGATGAAGGGCAGGGCCTGCATTATGCAAAAATCCACCGTACAGTCGCTGACGGGCAGTTTGTTCTGAGCCATTCGGAGGGGAGTATTGCCGGAGCACGTCACAGCTACTTTGAGCTATGGCGTATTGAGAACGGCAAAGTGGCTGAACTTTGGGATGCTATCACTCCGGTACCGGAAGATGCGCAAGCGCTGCATCGCCACGGTATTTTTTAACGTTGTTTGCCGACATGCTGAAATCCGATGCTATTTCAATCAGGAACTAGAGAATGACGGAATATTCCATCATCTATGCACCGCTCGATCAGGCTACCCGGACTGAACAGGTTGTCGAACGTTTAAGTAACGCGATCATCTCCGGGATATTACAGACTGATGAGCAGCTGCCTAACGAAAACGAGCTGTCGCGGCTGTTAGGTGTGTCACCGGTAACTGTTCGTGACGCCCTGAATACGCTGCGCGCCAGGCAGTTGATCGATACTCGGCGCGGACGTCATGGTGGTAGTTTTGTGTGTCAGGTTCCTGTTGAGACAATGCGGAAATATCACCCGTTGCGGCTGATGGCTTCAGGTGAACTGGCGGATTTCAGCGAGTTTCACTGTGCCGTGATCGGCCACAGCGCGAGGCTTGCGGCTCAACGTTCAACACCGGGTGAACTGAGAAAGCTTGGGCAACTGATCGACAGCTTTGCGGCCGCGACGCAACCGGATGCCCGTATTCAGACAGATATGCGCTGTCTGTTAACCCTGGCATCTCAGTCACAGTCGGCTAGGCTTGCCAATCAGGAGCTGGAAATTCAGGCCGAATGGATGCCTTTGATGGGGCTTCTGTACCGAGAGGCTGCCGTTCACAGCGAGGTTACCACCGCCTGGCGTACACTCTTGGCTGCTCTGTATAAGGGTGATGACCTAGCCTGTTACCAGTTGGCGCAGAAGATGATTACCCAAATTACTGACTACCTGCTTGAATGCAAATTGCGTGTGGATACTGATGCGCCATTCTTGCAGAGATCTGATCGCGAGTAACACGGCTGCATTCATCCCAGGAGAGGGGGGAGGCATATGTACAACGATATACACGTAGAACGGGCCAGGAGCATCCTGGACGATATTCTGGTCACGGCGCAGCAGGCCACCGCCGCTCTAGCGGATAAGACAGCGCGTATTCTATTGGCGCTGCCGTTATATCATACGGCAGGTGTCCGCTTGGCGCGGGAGCAACGCGGCGCATTGCAAAAATATATCCACGATGTACTGCGTAATAACGCCTGGTGTAACGGGGCGGGATTTGCCAGTTATGCAGTCACGAAAACGGTTGAGGAGGAGGGGGGGTACTGGACGCTGGAGTGGTGGCGTCAGGAAGGGGATACCATTCAGTATGCACCGCTGGAACACAATCAGGAGCTGCGCAGGCGCTTGGATTTCCGGTTGTTTGAGTGGTTCCGGCAGCCAGCCAACTGTCATCTTCCTGTCATTGACGGCCCCTATGTGGATTATGTCTGCAATGGCGCCTACACGATTACGATAGCCCATCCGGTGCTTATTGGTGAGGAGTTTGTTGGTGTCGCGGCGGTGGATATGCTGGTCTCGACGTTAGATCGGTTACTTCTGCCGGCTCTGGGCGCTATCGGTAAGCCAGCATTGATTATTAATGACGATGCGCGTGTCGTGACTTCGACAGTGCCGGGAGTGCGTTCAGGTTCGTTATTGAAGAGCCAAAGCGTTAACCGGTCGGCCGATGGCGAAGTCCCTTCACTGCGTCTGGTGATTTTGCCGTCATCACACACTGAATCACACAGGGCGTTTGTCTGCTGAAGCCCACTTATTCAGATTGCTCAGGAGTTTTTATTTATGACTGAATCTATGTTAGCTAAAAGGCGCAGCGCGGCTATTGCAAAAGGCGTTGGCGTGACCACTCAAGTTTATGTTGAGCGTGCGGAAAATGCTGAAATCTGGGATGTTCAGGGGCAACGCTATATTGATTTTGCCGCCGGTATCGCCGTGGTGAATACCGGCCACCGCCACCCGCGCGTCATTGCCGCAGCCAGAGAGCAGCTGGAACAGTTTACCCATACTTGTCATCAGGTAGTGCCTTATGAAAATTATGTAGCGCTAGCCGAACGACTGAACCGTCTGGTGCCGGGTGATTTTGAGAAGAAGACTGTCTTTGTTACCACTGGGGCTGAGGCAGTAGAAAATGCCGTGAAGATCGCGCGTGCCGCTACTGGGCGTAGCGGCGTGGTGGCTTTCAGCGGCGCTTTTCATGGCCGTACTTTCCTCGGTATGTCATTAACCGGCAAAGTTGTGCCGTACAAAATGGGGTTCGGCCCGCTAGTTAGCGACGTTTATCGTATTCCGTTTCCGGTCGAGCTGCACGGTATCAGCGTGGAACAGACGCTGAACGCGCTGGATAATCTCTTCAAAACCGATATTGAGCCGACGCGTGTCGCTGCCATCATCATCGAACCGATACAGGGAGAAGGTGGTTTCTATCCTGCGCCTCCTGAACTGCTCAAATCCCTGCGTGAAATTGCCGATCGCTACGGTATTGTACTCATTGCCGATGAGATCCAGACCGGTTTCGCGCGTACGGGCAAACTGTTTGCTATGGAACATCATGAGGTTACGGCCGATCTGACCACGATGGCAAAAGGTCTGGCGGGGGGATTCCCGCTGGCGGCTGTAACGGGACGAGCAGAGCTGATGGATGCGGTAGTACCGGGTGGTTTGGGGGGAACCTATGGAGGTAACCCGGTGGCGATTGCGGCTAGCCATGCGGTGCTGGATGTGATCGAAGAAGAGAAGCTGGCTGCGCGTGCGACGCAGTTGGGAGAGCGGCTAAAACAATGCTTGCATGAACTGCGACCGCGCGTCCCGCAGATTGCCGACGTGCGTGGGCTCGGGCTGATGATTGCGGTAGAGTTTAACCGTGCGGACAGTCAGGAACCCGATGCCGGCTTTACCAACGCGGTGCGTCAGAAAGCGCTGGAGCGGGGTCTGATTCTGCTGACGTGCGGTATACACGGTAACGTGATCCGTTTTCTTCCACCGCTGACTATACAAAATGATGTTTTTGACGAGGCGCTCAACGTTCTGGAGTCTGTGCTGCTCGATCTGAACCGTACCGCCGTTTAACCGGAGGGTAACTAAGGAGGGATTAACCCAAAATGAGCTGGCGGCAGGGAGGAACCCGCTGGTTCACAAGAGAGGACAACAATGCACTGGTATTTAAATGTATTAAAGAACTATACCTGCTTCAGGGGGCGAGCTCAGCGTAAGGAGTTCTGGTATTTCGTTCTGTTTCAGATCCTGGCTGTTCTCATCATTTCTTTCCTGGAAAGGTTGTTTGCTGTTGCTAATCCCGAAATTTATATGGGGTGGTTCAGCGCTATCTATTTGCTGCTCACATTTTTGCCGGCGCTGGCGGTAAATGCCCGTCGCCTGCACGATATCAACGGTAGTGCCTGGTGGCTACTGTTACATCTTATCCCGTTTGTCGGCACTGTTATCTTACTGATCCTCGCCGCTCTGAAAGGGCAGGCAGGCAGCAATAAATACAGTTCAGAGAACCGGGTTTACTCACAGGGAAATACCCCGGGCCAGGCTAACGGGTAATTTCCGGTCATAAAGGAGTGCTGAAATGGCAATGAACAGAAGAGATTTTATCTCTACTGCCGCGATCCTCGCAGGGGCAGGAGCACTTTCATCTCTACTTCCCACCACCTCTCTGCTCGCCCGGACCTTAACTGCGGCCGATGCTTCGGCTGTCAATATTGACCAACTCCGGCCGATGCTGTTGCAGGATGCACAGTACAGAACCAGCCGGTTGGGGTTGGATCCGCGCATTTGGAACTGGCATAGAGACGTGGCTGCCAAAGCCATGCCAGCCAACTACTATGAGGCCTCCCTGACTGATTGGCCGGCTTTTGGAAGTTTTCCCAGAGACCAGAATTGTGAGGTTGTGGTCGTCGGCGGCGGGTTGCTGGGGGCTTCCACTGCGCTGCATCTTGCAGAAGCGGGCGTGGATGTAATTCTGGTTGAAAAGGATAACATTGGCTCGGGAGCCTCTGGCCGTAATGGAGGGCAGATGACTCCCGGAATTGCTCGCTGGGAAGCTGAAACTATTCTGGAAAAATTTTCACCCGATGAGGCCAAACGTTTATGGCGTTTTGTATCGGTTGAAGCGATGAATCTTGTGGATGAACTCCGCGAGCGTTACGGTTTTGAATGTGATCGCAAATATGGTCATATTACAGCAGCGATACACCCGGGTCATATGGGGCCATTGGTGGCTAATGCCGATGCCCGGCGCCAGTTGGGTGATACGGCGGTGAAGGTTATTGGGCCACACGAATTGCAGGAAGAGTATGTGCGTTCGAGTATCTATCATGGTGCCAATATCGACAGCATCGGTGGACAGGTTCAGCCTCTGGCGCTGTTGCGAGGCCTAATTTATGGCTTTGCCAGACTGGGTGGACGAGTCTATGACAGCACGAAAGTGAAGGGCATCAGGCAGGATGCCAGCAGCGCGGTCATAGAAACTGAACGGGGAGTTATCAGGGCGAGTAAAGCCGTGGTACTGGGAGTGCATGGCTCCACCGGGGAATTTATCTCCGGCCCTTCCACTACCGTGCCTTTTTTCACCTATGTGGCAGTAACTCCGCCGTTGCCGGTGGATATCAAAGAACTGATCCCGTCAGGTCTGCCAGTCTACGATACACAGTTACAGATAGACTATTACCGCGAGGTGCGCGACAACCGCCTGCTGTTTGGTGGGCAGGGCACCGGCAACTCCTGGTCATCGCGTGATGTGAACAACTATTTGCTTGAGCGTATCAGAACGGTGTTCCCACATCTGGAAAAACCCGAATTGGAATACTCGTGGGGCGGGATCAGCGATCTGACCCTGAACGGTGCCACCGATGCCCGTAAAAGTGGTGACAGCGTCCCTGTGTATATGGTGCATGGCTGGAGCGGTCATGGAGTGGCGCAGACGGTTCGTATTGGCAAAGCCATCAGCGACGATCTCACCGAACGCAATCACGACTTTACCATGCTTACCCGCATCGAACACTCGAGTATTCCGCTGGGTTCCCATTTCTCTCCGGTGGCTATCCCATTGATTAAAGGCGCTCTAGGAGTGATAAACACAGTGAATCCGGCAGATATGGTTTCGTTCTGAGTGGCGGGTTTCCATTAGCCGAGAACAATAAGTTATTCGTAAATTGAGAGTTTCGATGGCTCTGTGCAGAGACAATAAATGCCAGTTTCACTCGACGAAATCGACTGCGCTGAGCCAGCAGGAAAATAACAAACAGGTGTTGACCATCCGGGAAAGCCCTTATAGTACGATTAGTACTATTTTTCCCGTTTTCTGAGGCAACCCCTAGATACAAAAAAGGCGGAAAAAATCTCACCTCAATGGTAGGGGTTCATGATACTTGTTTTGCTAGTTCGTAATTGAGCATCACAACACCAAGAGGTTGCCAGTACCTAACCAATCCAGACGTTTTTACGATGAAAAATAGTTTCTTTGTGAAAGAATTTATTATCATCCTTAACTGTTATTAGGCAAGCTAATTAACAATCGATCATTCGATATGATAAGAACTCTGTTTGAAAGAAAGTCATCGCCTAACAGGCCATCAAAATCTATCCGTTCATCTGGAATCTGAAAGATAAACGCAGAGAGCTTAACGCCGTCAGGCGTCACAATGGCTTTCTTCGGGCAGTGCTGCGATAACTTAGCACACCCCTCCTTTGAGCGAGTGAAAAGCATTGTATGGCTTGCGCCAGTATCAATAACCATACGACGTATCTTCTCATTACCAGATGACACACTGATTTCTATCCCGTTCCTTGTACGGGTAAACGGGATAGATTGCCAGCGGTAGCCATCAGGAAGCGCTTTAAGATGGTCGGTTATCGTCAGCACCTTTGAAGCGTAGTTGATAATAAGCGTTTTGTTTTTGGCGACACCCAGCCCTAACACTCCATCTATGATAAGTTGTCCGTTGTCGTCTAACATGCCGTTACCCCACGTTTTGAAAATCTCAACGTTAACATCTGAAAGGCGCTCACCATTAACAGTAATATTGGCTGCTCTTGCCGTTACAGCAGACTTCTCAACTCCAAAAACATCAATGGAATTTTGCACGGTTGTTGTGCGATGGTTTAGCTCTGGAAAAATCGAATCAAAGACGGTTCGAGGGAGATAAAAGGCACCGGATGCCCCAGTATCAATTGAAAGCTTATTAACTTCTTTACCATTGATATTGAGCGAAACAGAAGGAGTTATATGCTCAAGGTAAACAATCGGCGCAGTAATATCTGCCTTTACTGCTTCAACTGGAATCACTGTAAGACACAGCGTCACGCATACATTCAGGACTCTATTCATATTCAGCGATCCGTTAAGGTCAGTGGATAATATTTAGTGCTAACTCGTTTCCCATATTAAAACATAGCGATGAAAGGCTTAGACTACAATGCTGTTTATTTTGAAATTACTTATAATTGATTGATTTTAGATATAATCGACATGTAAAGCATGTGAGTATGAGCTTAGATCTTTTTTCTTATAGACGGCTTTTAGATCATAGAACCAAGAATTGACGATAAAAACAAAATGACCGCCTTTATCGTAGAGCGTGGGTAAAGAGCCTAAATTCGGACAATGACTACTTCACCACCGGGTGTGAACGATATATCAGAGTCTCGATAGACATCGGCTGATTGAATGAGTTTTGCCATGCTGTCTTCCTTCTGAGTACAAAAAGATACTGGCTGCATACGTAGTACATACAACCAGTATCTTTTTGATTTCCAGAGTTACAAACGTGCAACGGTATATTTTCTACGCTAACTCCCCGTGGTAATAAACTTTATTGTCTCTCCACAACAACCAGCGCCTGCGCACAAGCCCATGCGGAACTCCATGCCCATTGGAAGTTATATCCCCCCAGCCAGCCGGTCACATCGACAACCTCACCAATAAAATACAGTCCCTTCACCTTATGAGACTCCATCGTCTTTGATGACAGCTCATTCGTATCCACGCCACCCATCGTCACTTCCGCTGTACGATATCCCTCAGTACCATTCGGCTGTACCTGCCAGCATTGCAGGGTAGCGATCAGTTCCTTTTTCTGAGCAGGATTGAGCTGCTTTAGGGAAACATCCGGCAATTGCTCAAGAGACTGCAAACACTCCACCAAACGTTTAGGCAGCAATTTAGCCAATGTGTTCTTTAAACTTTGATTAGGATGGGATTCCCGCTCTTTATCCAAAAACGCATCCAGATCCATATCAGGGAGTAAGTTAATACTCACATACTCACCGGGTTGCCAATAACTGGAAATCTGCAAAATAGCGGGGCCAGAAAGTCCGCGATGAGTAAACAGGATATTTTCTCTGAATACCGTGCCGTCCTTCGCGGTAACAATTGAAGGAACCGCAACACCGGAGAGTGTTTGTAGTTGTTCCAATAACGGTTTATGCAGGGTAAAAGGGACCAGTGCTGCATGGGTAGGTAAGATATTGAGGCCGAATTGTTCCGCAATGCGATAACCTAAAGGAGACGCACCCAATCCAGGCATGGACAGGCCACCAGAGGCTACAACAAGTGAGTGTGTGCTTACTTTTTTCCCTGCCGTCGTAATCACAAAATCCTGTTCGTCTTTTTCGACTTGTGTCACTTCGCTACGTAACCGGACAGTCACCTGACCTGTCTCACACTCTTTTAAAAGCAGGTCGATAATCTGTTGAGCAGAGTCATCACAGAAAAGTTGACCTAAGGCTTTCTCGTGATAGGCGATCCCATATCGTTGAACGAGGCCAATAAAATCCCATTGGGTATAGCGAGCAAGTGCTGACTTACAAAAATGTGGATTGGCAGAAAGATACGCGGCAGGTTCAGTGTACATATTGGTGAAATTACAGCGTCCGCCACCGGACATCAAAATTTTGCGACCTGCTTTTTTGCCGTTATCCAGAACCAGAACGTTTAACCCTCCTTGCCCTGCCTGAGCCGCACAAAACAAACCGGCCGCGCCAGCACCAATAATCACTACATCAAATTTTTCCATTCGTTTGTCTCTTTTAGCCGAGTTATTTTGCAGGAAATGTACTTTATCGTGGGGAACTGTCCGCGAACTACGGAGAAAAAGATATATTTGGTTTAACTTTTTATCGTAAAAAGTTATTTTTCGTTAAAAAAATATCAAAATATTAAATTTGAATAACAATTTGATATAATTGATAAAAATAACAGGTTGACTGTCATTTCATTGTCATTAAATCAAAAAAAGGTCATATTTCTCTTTTCCCGCTCGCGTTTGTCACTGATAATGCGCCGCGTTCATGTCCTACTAACTGGCTTAACGTTTATGCTACATCTGTTTACTGGCCTGGATTTTTATACCAGCCTAATGTTAGTACTTGCTCTGTTGTTTGTGCTTTTCTATGAAGCCATCAATGGGTTTCATGATACCGCAAATGCAGTAGCAACTGTTATTTATACCCGCGCGATGCGTTCGCAGTTTGCCGTTGTCATGGCAGGGGTTTTTAACTTTTTGGGTGTTCTCCTTGGTGGGTTAAGTGTCGCTTATGCGATTGTGCATCTATTGCCTACAGATCTTCTGTTAAATGTCAGTTCTACTCACGGCTTGGCGATGGTTTTCTCCATGCTGCTGGCGGCAATTATCTGGAATTTGGGCACATGGTATTTCGGCATTCCGGCATCCAGCTCCCATACGTTGATTGGTTCCATTATCGGCATCGGTCTGACCAATGCGATTGTGACCGATTCTTCGGTAGTTGATGCGCTGAATATCGCCAAGATGATACAGATTTTCATGTCCTTGATCCTGTCTCCTATCGTTGGTTTGGCGATCGCTGGAGCGATGGTATTTTTACTGCGCCGTTACTGGAATGGTACTAAAAAACGTCGTCGTATCCATATGACGCCTGCTGAACGTGAAAAACAGGATGGTAAACGTAAACCCCCATTCTGGACACGGACTGCGCTGATTCTTTCTGCTGTAGGGGTTAGTTTCTCCCACGGTGCAAATGACGGGCAGAAGGGTATCGGCTTGATCATGCTTGTGCTGATAGGTGTCGCGCCTGCCGGCTTCGTGGTCAATATGAACTCAACGAGCTACGACATTACCCGTACCCATGATGCAGTTGCCTCTTTGCAAAAGTATTATGTGCAGCACGGCCCGGCACTTTCCCATGCTATTGAGCAGGCTCCGGCAGCGTCTTCGGTAGAAGATTCGGCGGAGAAGATGCTCCATTGTGACAGCTCACAAGCGCAGGATGTGCTGAATACGGCTGCTGTGATGCTGGGAAGTATTCAGAACTTCAGTGAGTTGACCCCAGACCAACGTAACAATATGCGCCGTATGTTGATGTGCGCTGCTGATACGGCAAGCGCTGTGGCTAAACTGCCTGAAACCAGTCTTGAAGATGCCCGTTTCCTGAATAAATTACGCAAGGATTTGCTGAATACCGTTGAATATGCCCCGATGTGGATCATCATTGCTGTGGCACTCGCTCTGTCCCTGGGCACAATGGTAGGCTGGAAACGTGTTGCTGTTACCATCGGTGAAAAAATTGGCAAAAAAGGCATGACCTATGCTCAAGGTGTTTCTGCTCAGGTCACGGCTGCCGTTTCCATCGGGGTTGCCAGTTATACGGGGATGCCGGTGTCCACGACACAGGTACTCTCTTCTGCGGTGGCAGGTACGATGCTGGTTGATGGTGGTGGTGTTCAAAGCAAGACCATTAAGAGCATCATGCTGGCGTGGGTATTGACATTACCTATTTCAATTGGATTATCAGGCCTTTTGTATTGGATTGCCCTGCAACTGATCTAATGATGTTTTAGAAAAAGGGTTAGCGGCAGTATTCCCGTAAGCTAACCCTTTTTATTCCCTTCTTGTGACTTTCAGGCCCACTTCAAATTGCCATGGTTATCAGGCATAGCACAACGGCTCCACATAACACTCCTGTCAATATAAATTGCTTCCGTAACCGTTCGCAGATAAAGATGACATTGGCGTCGTGATGGGTGAGATAACCTTGTGAATTGATATAGCGCACCAACCGAATATGTTTATTGAATTGACCATGGGTTGTAAAAAAACCATTGCCATCAACAGATTGATATAGCATCGGATCTGATTGGCGCAAGATTGACAGCAACACGCGGAGCGAAGATAAGCAGCGGGTCACGTTAACAATACAGACAAGGCTAACTGCCCAGAAGAATGTAATAATACTGAACATACTTTCCCTCCCTTAATCTTGTTGTAATGTTCAAATGAGATATCCATATTTTCATATAGTTAAGAAAATAAAATGATAAGTTGTGATCAAAACAACACTAAAAAGATATATTGAGCAGTTATAGTATAAACATCAAATCGTGGCGTTTTAGTGTTGCCAATCCATTTAATCAGCATTATGGAAGGAGTTCACTTATGGCTTACAAACATATTCTTGTTGCGGTTGATTTATCTCCAGAAAGTCAGATTTTGGTAGAAAAAGCTGTTTCAATGGCGAAACCGTACAATGCCAAAGTTTCCTTGATCCATGTTGATGTTAACTACTCCGATCTTTATACCGGTCTGATTGATGTGAATCTTGGCGATATGCAGCAGCGTATCGCGGATGAAACCCGCAATGCTCTGAAAGATCTGTCTGCCGGTGCAGGCTATGAGATTCAGGAGACATTGAGTGGTTGCGGTGACTTAGGGCAGGTTCTTGTTGATGCTATCAAGCAATATGATATGGATTTGGTCGTGTGTGGTCATCATCAGGATTTTTGGAGCAAGTTGATGTCGTCAGCCCGTCAGCTCATTAACACCGTTCATGTTGATATGCTGATCGTGCCTTTGCGTGATGAAGAATAATCTACGGTTGAAATTTTATTCTATAAAATCGCCGGCTTATGCAGGCGATTTTTTTGTCTGAAGAAAAGATGGTGAAACTGTTTTGGAAATTGTCAAAACTATTTTTAAGGAAACTTATAAAAATAGTTGTTGAAATTGAAGCGTAAGAAAGTGGTATATTCAGAAAGCAAACCACAATTACCTCACATTTTCGACAAAAAAATAATATGGAAAATGGCTGGGGGACATCACCTCTGAATGACAAAAGGAAGCCCTAAATGAATATTTCACCCTCTTTGGTCTCATTTCTTGATTCGATTCAGTCTCACAACCCACATCAACCGGAATATTTGCAGGCAGTGCGGGAAGTGTTGACATCGCTCTGGCCTTTTCTTCAACAAAATCCGCAATATCGTGAGCAAAGCCTATTGGAACGTCTGATAGAACCGGAAAGAGTTATTCAGTTCCGTGTCTGCTGGGTTGATGATCAGGGTAAAGTACAGGTCAACCGTGCATGGCGGGTACAGTTCAATTCTGCCATTGGGCCATTTAAGGGAGGGATGCGTTTTCACCCTTCTGTTAACCTTTCTATCCTGAAATTCCTTGGTTTTGAACAGACCTTGAAAAATGCGCTGACGACACTGCCTATGGGCGGCGCAAAAGGGGGTTCTGATTTCGATCCCAAAGGTAAAAGCCACGGGGAAGTGATGCGTTTCTGTCAGGCATTGATGACAGAACTTTATCGCCATCTGGGGCCAGATACCGATGTTCCTGCCGGAGATATTGGCGTGGGAGGCCGAGAGGTGGCCTTTATGGCCGGTATGATGAAAAAACTGTCCAACAATACGGCATGTGTTTTCACCGGTAAAGAACTCTCTTTTGGTGGCAGCCTGATCCGTCCTGAAGCCACGGGCTACGGTCTGGTTTATTTCACCCATGAGATGCTCAAACGCCACGGCATGGGGCTGGAAGGGATGCGGGTATCGGTCTCTGGCGCGGGGAATGTTGCCCAATATACCATCGAAAAATGTATGGAACTGGGGGCGAAAGTCGTCACAGTATCGGATTCAGGCGGCACTGTGCTGGATGAAGAAGGCTTCACGCCGGAGAAACTGGCTCATCTCGAAGAGATTAAAAATCAACGCTACGGCCGTGTGGAAGAGTATGCCAAAGAGCGCGGATTAACCTTCCTGAAAGGCCAGGATCCGTGGTCAATACCTGTCGATATCGCATTGCCTTGCGCTACCCAGAATGAATTGGATCTGGATGCGGCGAAGACGCTGATCAAAAACGGCGTGAAAGTCGTCGCGGAAGGGGCGAACATGCCTGCGACCATTTCTGCCACTGACGCTTTCCTTGAAGCAGGCGTCTTGTTTGCACCGGGCAAAGCAGCCAATGCGGGAGGTGTTGCAACGTCCGGTCTTGAAATGGCTCAGAACGCAGCTCGTCTGAGTTGGAAAGCAGAGAAAGTTGATGTGCGCTTACACCACATTATGCTCGATATCCACCATGCCTGCGTAGAATATGGCGGGGAAGGCAAGCAGACCAACTACGTACAGGGCGCGAACATCGCTGGCTTTGTCAAAGTGGCGGATGCGATGCTGTCGCAGGGGATTTTGTAATTCTCATGTAATCAATGACGTTTTGGCGGATAAGCCCCATGTACAAACACGGGGCTTGTTTTTTTAATCGTAGCCGTATCGATTAACAAGGATAGATATCGAAACGATGATTTTTGGTCGTAATTGCTGCGGAAGCCTTAACCCCTGCCAGCGGTTCCGCATAATCAGGCCGTTTTACCACAACCCGCCGTTTTGCCAGCACACGGGCGGGTGCCAGTAAACCGTCTGCGTCTTCATCGGCGCCCACTAATGATTGGAAAACGCGCATCTCTTTTTTGACCAGCGCGCTTTTTTGCCGATGGGGATACATGGGATCAAGATAAACGACATCAGGTGGTGGCGTAATATCCGTCAAGGCCGTAATACTTGAGGTGTGGATCAGCGTCATACGTTCTTTCAGCCAGCTACCAATCTCTTCATTCTGATAGCCGCGCTGTAAGCCGTCATCCAGCAGTGCTGCTACCACCGGATGGCGTTCCAGCATTCTGACATGACAACCGATGGACGCCAGCACAAAGGCATCGCGCCCCAAGCCAGCGGTAGCATCGACAACTGTGGGCAGATAACCTTTCTTGATGCCGACAGCCTTGGCGACGGCCTCACCACGGCCACCCCCAAAACGGCGGCGATGTGCCATCGTGCCGGCAACAAAATCGACATAAATACCGCCCAGCTTTGGCTCATCGAGTTTGCGCAGTTCCAGCCGTTCAGGTGTCAAGACCAGTGCCATGACTGAATCTTCATCGTGAACCAGATTCCAGCGTTCAGCCAATTGAGATAAGGCGCTGTTATCAGCGCCTTGTTCACAGATTAAACAAATTTTCACAGGTTATTATCCACTGATGCCAGAGCTTTTCAGCATTGCATCCAGTTTCGGCTCGCGACCACGGAAGCGGACAAACAGCGTCATTGGGTCTTCTGAACCGCCACGAGTCAGGATATTATCGAGGAAAGACTGCCCGGTTGTGCGATTGAAAATTCCCTCTTCGGCAAAGCGGGAATAAGCGTCCGCAGCCAGAACATCGGCCCACATATAGCTATAATAACCCGCCGCATAGCCACCGTTAAAAATATGGCTGAAGGTGTGGGGGAAGCGTCCCCATTCCGGTGATGGCACAACAGCAACCTGTTTTTTCACTGACTGCAAGATTGGCAGGATTTGTGCACCTTTTGCCGGGTCATATTCAACGTGCAGGCGGAAATCAAACAGACCGAATTCCAACTGGCGTAGAATTGCCATCGCTGCCTGATAATTCTTGGCGGCCAGCATATTATCCAACATCTCTTTCGGCAGAGGTTCTTTCGTTTCATAGTGGCCGGAGATAAACGCCAGTGCTTCTGGCTCCCAGCACCAGTTCTCCATAAACTGGCTTGGCATTTCAACGGCATCCCACGGTACACCGTTGATACCCGCAACATCTAACGTTTCAACCTGGGTCAGCATATGGTGCAGGCCATGACCAAATTCATGGAACAGCGTTGTCACTTCATTGTGAGTGAACAGTGCAGGCTGATCGCCAACTGGCTTATTGAAGTTACAGGTCAGATAAGCGACAGGCGTCTGTAATTCGCCGGAAGTATGACGCATTCTGCCGACATAACTGTTCATCCATGCGCCACCACGCTTATGTTCACGGGCATAGAGATCCAGATAGAAACTACCGAGCAATGTCTGTTTTTCATCATACAGTTCAAAGAAACGAACATCAGGATGCCATGTTTCTACATCGCGGCGCTCTTTAGCGGTAATCGCATAAATGCGGCGTATAACTTCAAACAGACCTTCAATGGCACGCTGTTCAGGGAAATAAGGGCGAAGTTGCTCATCGCTGATAGAGAAATCATGTTGTTTCTGTTTTTCACTGTAATAGGCCAGATCCCACGCTTCCAGTTCATCGACCCAATAGTGTGATTCGGCAAAATCGGTGAGTTCTTCCAGTTCTCTTTCGCCTTGACCGTGGGCGCGGTTGGCCAGATCGTTCAGGAAATCGAGTACTTGCTTAGGTGTTTTAGCCATTTTGGTGGCTAGAGAGTTTTCAGCATAGTTTTTGAAACCCAGCAATAGTGCGAGCTCATGGCGCAGTGCGAGAATTTCCGTCATGACGGCACTGTTATCCCACTGACCGGCATTTGGCCCTTGATCAGAAGCGCGGGTCGTATAGGCGTAATACATTTCTTGGCGCAGTTCACTGTCATCGGCATAGGTCATGACCGGCAGATAGCTTGGGCCATTCAGTGTCAGCAACCAGCCCTCTAACCCTTTGGCTTCGGCTGCGGCCTTGGCTGCGGCTTTGGCACTGTCAGGCATACCCTCCAGATCGCATTCATCAGTGATCAGCTTGGTCCATCCCATCGTGGCATCCAGCAAATTATTGCCGAACTGAGAGCCAAGCTCAGATAAACGGGCAGAGATCTCACCGTAGCGTTTCTGTTTTTCCTTCGGCAGACCAATGCCAGACAATTCAAAATCACGCAGCGTATTTTCGATAGCTTTACGCTGTGGCTGAGATAGTGCTTTAAAGGCTTCACTCTCTTTCAGAGCCTTATAAGCTTGATATAACCCTTCGTGCTGCCCCATCCAAGTTTCGAACTCAGAAATCAGGGGCAGGCTTTTTTCATAGGCTTCGCGAAGTTCTGGGCTATTTTTGACCGCATTGAGATGATCGACAGGAGACCACACGCGGGAAAGATTATCTTTCGCTTCGGAAATTGGCTGGCACAGATTATCCCAAGTAAACGTGACATTTCCGGCCAGAACTTTCTCAATCACTTGACGGTAGTTGGCTAACGTCTCTTTCACGGCTGGCACGACATGTTTTGGTTCAATGGCAGCGAATTTAGGCAATACAGAAGGAGTCAGTAACGGGTTAGTCATAGTGAGCGCCTTAGTTGTATGTTTGGGTATATAAACTGCTATATCCCAATGGGTTGTTGACGATAGATGGGGATAAGATACAGCGAGTTCAATGCTGATGCCGCACTTTTATGCTGATAATTGGGGTCTTTTTATATCAGAGATCTGTGAGATGACGAATGAGTTTAGATGTTTCGTGGGACGCGCTATAATCCTTACTCCTCATTGTTTTCTTTATGGAAGATCATCGTCCCCGGTGGGGCGGCTGGGCTTCAAATCCAGATGGGGCCGCCAGCGGCTCCCGGCAGGTTCAACTCCTGTGATCTTCCGCCACTTTTTGTCTATTACTGTCTTTTACTTCAGCGAAAATGAACATCGGGCAGGTTGACTACGTTCATTGGCTGCTGCACAGTAACTTGAAATCTATTGGATAATTATTTTTTATAAGAAAGCACTGTCCAATTAATGGCGAGTGCCAATGTTGCAGCAGTTGTATCTAATACGTTATCGATATAGACAATGTTGGGATACACCGTTTTTGTAATACGAGGATAAAGATAATCGACTAAAGCATCATTTGCCTGATTTGCTAATTCTTTAATACTGTCACTTACTGTTGTGGCACAGGTTATTGCTTGTATACTACTTTGAGTTAGCGTCCATGATAACAGGAAATAATGAGAGGGAGCATATTTGTGCATCTTCTTGAATTGATCTGAACCCATATTAAATAAATTTTCCGTATTAGAGTAACGGTTATACATATTAAAATCGTTAAGATAGAAAAATCCTTTTCCGTATCTTTCACCCAATGAGACATCAGAATTTTTTATGACGAATAACACAGCTGAACGAGTGCCCTTGTTGGTTAATGTATTTAGTTATATTGTTTTTTTCTTGTGTTGTTTTCTTTATTTTTATATCGTTAGTGTTCTGATAATTACTATAAATAGGGTGATTCTGGGTGTGATAAGATAGTTTTATATATTTATATATTTATTTTCATTGGCCTGATTGGATAAATGGCAGGATGAGTTTATATCTAATAGATTTCAAGTTGCAGCCAACAAAGCTGCAACTTGAAAGGCGAAGAGGATAACTATATCGGTTTCTGGATTGAGTTATAAACTGTATCGAGTTGGTTAATACGCTGGTGATAACTTTGTAGCAGGCATGTTTTATCGCCTTTGCATTTCTGGCGTTGCTTCAGCCAAGTCTGTTGGCTGCCATGCATTTCACCCGATATGCCCATAGCAAATAACCCTCGTAAAAAGTGATATTTGACGCTCATTTCTATATCCAGATCATTAAGCCGATGATCAGTGCAGATTGCTTGCTCATCTGGCATTTTGGCTTTTGCACAATCAAAACTGGCGGCCAGACTAAGGGGAGACAGAATAAGCAGCATAAGTAATGTATATCTCATCTACTGCCCTTTTTTAGGAAGGATCACAGGCCCTGGCCCAGTCTGTAATTGCGGTGGCAATGCTTTTAACAGTTTGAATGACCGCGCTTTGCCTGTTTTAGAGTCCAGTTCGCAGGAGAATCTAATATTTTTCCAGCCAATGCCGTTGCGATACATCCCCGTACCTATGAGCCGGGAATCAATCAACCTTATACTGTTTGGTGATTCATCACCAAGAAACACTTTGTCAGCCTCTTTGTGCTCCCGTTGAATAACAGAGAGCGCTAAAGGCCTGCAAATAAACTCGGCTACTTTTTTGGTATCTGACCAGTCTTCTACCTCTTTGGCCGCTGATTTATCTGTCATTTGTTTATCTATTTGCTGTTGCAGGTATTTTTGTTGGCTTGCAGACAATTGGGACGATGGCGATGGCGATGGCGATGGCGATTGTGCTTGTACGAATGCGGAAAAGAGAAGGCAACCGGCACCAAAATAATTCAAACATTTTAAGTAAGGCATAGCATATTACCTCCCAGTTTGAGATTAGAAAAGTATGGCACAGGTTTTGTAGCCGTGCCATTGCCTGAATTTTTTCCAGAGAATTCTCATGCGTGTAATTAATTAAATATTAACAGAGCCTTTTGGGCAATATTGCAATGAATAATGATGTGAATTTACCTCGTCCTATTCGGACGAGGTTTTATTTTTAGTGGATTAATAATGAATAAATAAAATTATTGATCAGCTATCAAATATATTGATTCATAAGGTTTAATGGACATCTCTTTTTCCATTGAGGAAGGCGATGGATAATTACTTATTAATACCTGCCATTCTTTATCTGTGAGAGAAGATTCTGGAGACCATCGCTGATTTTCATCACTTAAATTCGCGATAACTAACATGACCTGATTCTGCCAGCGACGCAGATAACACCAAAGCGAAGGATGGTCGGGTAACAGATCCAGATAATCACCGTAGGTCAGTACGGGTTGTTGTTTCCGCAACTTAATTAATTCGTGGTAGCAATAGAAGACGGAATCTTTATCCTGCAATGCAGCTTCGGCATTGAGCTCTGGATAATTATCGCAAGGTGCTATCCACGGTGTGCCAGAGGTAAAGCCGGCACTGGCTGAACCGTCCCACTGCATCGGGGTCCGGCCGTTATCGCGGGATTTCTGCGCCAGAATTGCCAGTATCTCCTCTGGTGCCATGTCTTGCTCAATGCGTTCCTGATACATATTCAGGCTTTCAATATCCCGATACTCTTCGATACGCTCAAAGTGGGGATTCGTCATGCCCAACTCTTCGCCTTGATAGATATACGGCGTACCCTGCATACCGTGCAGCACCATTGCCAGCATTTTGGCTGACGTCCTGTGGTGCTGGTGTTCATCCCCAAATCGGGAAACTATGCGAGGCTGATCATGATTGCACCAGAAAAGCGCGTTCCATGCTTTTTGATGCATACCTTGCTGCCAAGTTGAGAAAATCTTTTTCAAGGCAATATAGTCAGGCTTGGCGAGAGTCCATTTTTCACCGTTAGGATAATCGACTTTCAAATGATGAAAATTAAACGTCATGGACAGCGTACTGCTATCCAAAGCGCTGTAACGGAGGCAGTGCTCAAGCGCTGTGGAAGACATCTCACCCACGGTCATCAAGCACTTGGGCTGGAACACATCACGGCTCATTTCTTGCAGAAATTCATGGATACGCGGGCCATCGGTATAGAAACGGCGGCCATCTCCGTGATCGTCACTCGGATAATCCTGCTGTTTTGAGACGAGATTAACCACATCCAACCGCAAGCCATCAACACCACGGTCTGCCCAGAACTCACAGATTTTTTTCAGCTCGGCGCGGACGGGCTCATGTTCCCAGTTCAAATCAGCCTGTTTTACCGCAAACAGATGGAGGTAATATTGCTGGCTTTCAGCATGCCACTGCCACGCATTCCCGCCAAACTTGGATTTCCAGTTATTGGGCAGGGAATCGCTGGAGCCTTCGCGCCAGATATAAAACTGGCGATAAGGGCTATTGATATCCTGTGCAGCCTGAAACCACGGATGTTCGGTTGAAGTGTGGTTAAAGACCATATCCAAAATAATGCGGATGCCACGGCGATGGGCATTCTCCACTAAATTGTCAAAGTCTTCTATTGAGCCATAATCGGGATTAATGGCGCAGTAATCGGCAACATCATAGCCATTATCAACTTGTGGAGACGGATAAAACGGCGTGATCCAGATAGCCTCAACACCGAGGTGCTGTAGATAATCCAGCCGTTGGGTGATCCCATTGATATCACCTGTACCGCTTCCGGTACTGTCCTGAAAACTTTTCGGATAAATCTGGTAGATAACGCTATCTAACCACCAAGGTTGCTGTTCAGTCATAAAAATATCTCTAAGGAATTAATTCGTTAGCTCATTTCTGCGATAGGCCAGTACGGTAAGCAGCATAGGCACGACAATGGCGATGATCATGGCAATAAGGTAGACCATCCAGAACTGCGGTTTGATAGAGAGAATACCCGGGAGCCCGCCAACACCGATGCCATTGGCAATCACATGATTAAGGCCACATACCAGCCCAGCCAGACCTGCTCCAATCATCGCGCAGAACATCGGATAACGGTATTTCAGGTTGATACCATACATGGCAGGTTCGGTAACGCCGAGATAGGCTGAAATGGCTGCTGGAATCGAAACCTCGCGTTCTTTCTGATTTTTACTTGCCCAGATAATGCCGGCAACGGCAGAGCCTTGGGCGATATTGGATAACGCAATGATAGGCCAGATAGGGGTTCCGCCCGTGCTCTGGATCATTTGTAGATCGATTGCCAATGTGGTTTGGTGTACGCCCGTAATGACCAGAGGTGCGTAGAAAAAGCCGAACAAGGCAGCACCGATAGGCGCGAAACTTCCGGTCATCAGGCCCTTGACGACCCAAGCGACCCCATCACCGATTGCGCGCCCCATCGGGCCGATCAGCGTATGGGCAAGGAAGACCGCCAGCAGTAGAGAAACAACGGGGACAATGACCAGATAAAGATAATCCGGCACCCATTTTTTCAGCCGAGTTTCAATCCATCCCAACGTTAAACCTGCCAATAGAGAAGGAATGACTTGTGCCTGATAGCCGACTTTGGAAATGGTAAACCAGCCGAAATCCCAGACTTCCGGTGCTTGCTGCCCAAGCAGGTAAGCATTCATCAACTGTGGTGAAACCAGCGTAATGCCCAAAACAATACCTAATACTGGGGTTCCGCCCATTTTTTTAACGGCAGACCAGCAGATACCGACAGGGAGGTAGAAGAATATGGCTTCACCGATCAACCAGAGAAAATTATGGATGGTTTGCCAGATAGGATATAGCTGGGCGAGTGTTTTGCCTTCACTGAAAGGGATGTCCCCAATGATGTTACGGAAGCCTAATATTAACCCGCCACTGATTAAGGCTGGCAACAGAGGGAAAAAGATCTCAGCAAAATGTGAAATTGCATTTTCATACCATTTCATATTTTGTCGGGCTGCCTGTTTAACCTCTTCTTTATTGACGGATTGTTTCCCCGTATTTTCAAGCAGGGCTTTATAATAAATGTCTACATTCGTTCCAATAACCACCTGAAATTGCCCGGCATTGGTAAAACACCCTTTTACCATGGATAGCTCTTCGATGGCCTTGGCATTGGCATTTTCTGGTGAATAGAGAACGAATCTGAGTCGGGTAATACAATGGCTGACAGAAGCAATATTCTCTTTTCCACCAATCAAAGTAATAAGTTTTTCAAGATCCTTCTGGTTTACTTGATTTTTCTTCATGCCTTTCTCCTTAGTATGGCAGGAGTAATAAGTAACTGAGTTTTGCTATTAACAGAATGATTACTCTCGTGATGAGATAATTCAAAGACTGAAGTAATGGCTGATTTATCCTAGTCAGATTTCAGGTTTTTGAATATGAAAAGATGTTTTGTTTGAGTTTTGGATCACATTTTATTCTATTGGTTTGAAACTAAAAGGCTTTTTATATTTGTTTTATTGATTATTTAATGGGATTTAATTTCTTTGGAAACTAATAGATTTTGGATATGAGTTTTGTTGGTTTATTTTTTATTTTTAATAAATAAAGGGAATGAGATAAAAGGAAAAAATAATTATCTAACCAAAGAGAGGTAATATTGACGTTCTTTGATTAGCTAATTTAGGATAATCACCTTATCGTTAATACTTTATAAGTAAGGGATTTTATTACCGAATAGGGGGCGTTTCCGTATGATTGGGCTTCAGACTCCTAAATTCTGTCTTCTGAGGCAACCCCATTCAGAAACGTGCCTTTGGCACATAACCAAAGGCGCGTTTTTAATAGTTCGTGTTAGTTGTAGCTTACCGTGCAGTCATAGGTCGAAATGTACGGCGGCTGATACAACCCGCCCGTGATATTTCCGACTTTCATTTGCAGGGTAATCCTGCAGTCTGCTGGAATATTCGATCCTGCAGTATTGACAGTGGCCGAGTCGCTGGCTACATCCAGAAATGCTTCCCATGCAGCAGAACTATTCGGGGTGGTGATGAAAAGACGCAGCGTGATTTGATTTTGCCAGCCAGCCCAATTGAGTCGGCTATAGTTACACAGAATGGTGCTCACAATTCCTCCTGAAGGCGTCTGTCCGCTTAAGGGAGCCAGGGTTGCACCAGAAATATACACTCCGCCTTGAGTTGGTTTGGGGCCTAAATTAGAGCGATACCAACTTGGTCCGGCTCGTTGCGCGAGACTGTCCTCGGCTTCAGTTTGCTGTTGTAGTAACTCCAGTAGAGATGAATCTTCTTTGGTTAAGTCTACTTGGGTCAACGAAATAGTTTGTCCTTCTTTCAACAACATATCAGGGGGAAGAATCAGCTTGTTCATTCACATTCTCCTAATTTATATCGAAAAGATGGTTACGGACATTAAAACATCACTCGCAAATGCAATATAATCGATAATGCTGGACTGCTGCTCATTATAAATTAGCAGAGTAGGATTGAACCCTATTAGTAATAAGAGGAACCAATCGTGGGAATGACTCAGCAAATGAGTATTACCCTACCCAACGACATAGCGGACGTGGTGAAGTCCAAGGTACGCACTGGTGAGCACGCGAGCGAAAGCGAAGTGATTCGTGATGGATTGCGGGTACTGATGGCGCGGGATCGTGCATATCATGAAACTCAAGGGAGTGGGGCCGACAACAGCCAGTGCGTTGATTGCCGGTATAGCCACATTTCCTTTCAAGATACTTTTTTTTGTTGTAATAACCACTTATCTAGTTCATTTGCGAACTGCTGGCGATCACGTTGGTTTAACGTAGCAGGCCCTCCCGTATGGATCCCACTCGCCCGCATCGTATCCATAAAATCACGCATAGTCAGGCGTTCACGTATTGTCGCTTCACTATAACGTTCACCGCGCGGATTGAGTGCTATTGCACCTTTTTCGATCACTTCAGCAGCAAGAGGAATATCTGCTGTAATCACTAAATCACCGATTTCTGAGCGACGAACAATTTCATTATCAGCGACATCAAACCCAGCAGGGACTTGTAATGTACGTAAAAAAGCGGATGCAGGTACACTTAATCGTTGATTTGCCACGAATGTAACCTGTACTTTTTCACGTTCTGCTGCACGATATAATACTTCTTTTATAACTTTAGGACATGCATCAGCATCTACCCATATAGGCATAACAGATTCCTCTATATCTAGGATATTTCCACGATCTTTAAAATAATCAAACTATTCATTATGAGTTTCTTTCCTCATTTCAGCCTATTTAATAAGCTAAAAATCATACTCAACTCAATAAGTGAGATTGCGTTCATGAAATATTAGATGGCTTTTCTTGGTGCATGAACCAAGCCTGTACGAAATGCGAGAAAACTGCTACATCGAGGCTACTTAACACAGGTTCATGAAGGTAGTTAAAGTAATAAGATGAACTTTACTTTAAAAAATAATGAAAAACAATTAGATAAAAACGTTTAGTCTTATGAATTGAATTCACGCCCAATATAGGTTAAATACAAGTGACCGTGACGCTCACTCGGTTTCTATGAGTTCAAACTCTTCAAAGACCAGCTCCATGTTTTCGGAATAGGTGCCTTCTCTCTCGAAAAAATTTTGATGCTCTTTCCTCCAGTACGAAAGACTCAGATCGCCTTCACCCTCTTTTCTTGCCAGCTCATCAGCTAATTCAGGTGAATCACCAAATGACCAACTAGAAGCTGATGGATATTTTTGATGTAGCTGCTTTAGGGGGAGCATAAATTTCCTGTATGTAAGTTAACCGAAGGAGTTAATTTACCAGAAGTAGTATCACAAGATAAGTTCGTTGTTCGCCGACTTTTTCTTATTTTTTGGTATTGTTTTTTAAATGTTTATTCATTTTATTTCTTTGCGCTATTAGGGATATTTATTAGTTGGCTAATCAGATTTTTAAACAACAATATCTGATTAGCCAACAAAGGGAATTATCTTGCGATCACGGCCTTACCGTTAATAATCGATAAATAAGAGCTGTAGGTAAAGATTTTTCCAATAATCATATTTATATCCTCAACCAATATTTACGCTACCACCGCCAATAACGACACCACCGCAGTCAACGGCATCACCGGTTCTGGCGGCCGGCTTTCCTTCTATAAAAACTGAACCGGAGCCACCCGCTATTGCCCGTGAATGGGACGAGTGTGGAGCCAGTGTATCTCCCTGTCGTGCCAGATAAACACCATCGATTTTGACACTGCTGGCACCGGTAATGACGGGTGTTGCTGGGCAATCGCCATGCTCTGTGCCGATATCACCTATTTTGACTGCATTTCCCATGTTGCTTTTCTCCGTTTCTGTTGAAGGGGAAGCACATCTATCATATCTGCTTCCCCCGTATCTTATTAGCGTGTCACAATGAATTTCTCACCGTCAAAACGGAATTTTGGAGATATGAATCGAGTTGTATTTTTTTCTTTATTTAAATATCTGATCGGTGTAGGGTTCATATACACAACCCTTCCATCTAATGTAATCTCTATTTCAGTTTCGTTAAAATTCAATGGTAACAATTCTAATTTTTCATCATTTATAGTATTTTTTAATCCCAAAGAGGAAAAGTATGATTCTACAGTACCTCCATTAGCTCTAACTGATTCCTCTAACATTTCCGTATGAAGTTTTTTTAGAGTAGATAGATCCTTTGAATTAAGTAAAGCCCAAAATTCTCTATAGGCAGACTCAAGTAATATTTGATATTTTTGAGGTAAGGAAGCTATCGTTTTTTTCTCTTTTGAGAATGGAGCTGAATTTACCCAGTTCCATACAGGATAATCATTTATTATGTTAAAATGTTGAGTGTATTTATAATAATATCTTTCATTATCATGATGGATCTGCCCTCTGCCTAATATTTTCCCCCATATTTCATTTTCTGTTTTTATTTCAAGGGAGGTAGGGGATTTGTTATGATTTATATTATCATTAGGTGAG
>NZ_JAQRFO010000054.1:0-28697 GCF_028598775.1 Xenorhabdus aichiensis | reverse complement strand
ATGGTAATAAAAAATATCTCTGTTGTATCAATACTAGCAGTGCAGCTATCCAGCTCTTGGAATTAACTCCGGATGGTAAAACAAAACTAGTATTCGCCGATAAATATTCTCAAGATGGTTTTGAAACCTTTATTCCCTATATGAATAATGGAGTTCTCTTTGCTTACCGTCAGAATGAATCTTCGAAACGTTGGGAAATTGTAAAACTTGAGCAAAAAAATGAATTATAATGGATTAGTTAACAAATGAATCCGATACTACCGAAGGCGTAACACCTATTCTTGTAGGTGTTACTATTCCCAACATTTGCCCACAATTTCCCCAATCCGCCCAATTACCCTCTAATTTCCCCTATTGGCCATTTATTGAATGAAGAGGGGCATATCCTGAAGTGGTTCAATTTTCTCTCGGATTGACTGTATCCGGCTCCGTTTTTGGTTTAGTTCTGAATTTTATGAACACTATCTCTGTTATTTTTGTTGGGATGGCAATATCCTTAACCATCTCATTATCAAGAAATAATGACAATATTAAAATCGTCACCACCAGTTATCTTAAACAAGCCATGCTATATATTATGTTCTTTTCCTTAATATTTTATTTCATTAGCCCTCTATTACCTTATATTTATTTAGGCCCTACGGATAATTTATTAATTCAATACCTTGCATTATCGGTTGGTGTTATTGCATTTGATGGAGTGGCTCAATCCTTTATTTCAGCGCTACGAGCATATGGAATATCAAAAATCCCGCCTCTATTTAGGTTATCGTTAATATTCATCGGAATTCCTTTGTCATTTTATTTTGTTATCGATAACGATCCGATTGCAAATATTATTAAATTTATGATGATTGGTAATATACTGGCAAGTATATTTTGCATTCTTTACTTCATTAACAATTTCTCCTACATAAAAAAACTGCGATTGATTAAGCAACGGTATTTTTTGTTAATCATCCGTTTTCTTTGCGGCTTCTCCCTTGCTCCGATAAGCCATTATCAAGCCTATCGGAGCATTTCTATAAATAACGTGTCACATTTTCATAAACTATCTGCCTCGAAGTTATCTGCTTTGGCGAGCGGGTTCAGTATAATATCCGACATAAATAATTCC
This sequence comes from Xenorhabdus aichiensis, assembly GCF_028598775.1. NCBI lineage: Bacteria > Pseudomonadati > Pseudomonadota > Gammaproteobacteria > Enterobacterales > Morganellaceae > Xenorhabdus > Xenorhabdus aichiensis. The sequence goes on along the minus strand of NZ_JAQRFO010000054.1, from coordinate 27,580 downwards.
TCTTAAAATATGGGATTTCTTTAATTCACTGATATTTTAAATACTAAAAAACATTTTTTATAAAAAAATTAAATATAAAAATTCAATCAAGATTTTATTAATCCTATATCATAACGAATACCCGATCTAATTTTATATATTATTAATGAGAGTAAATATTATCAGCCATCATAGGTTTGTAAGATATTAACATCATCAGTTGGCTTGATCTCGAATTGAGAAGTACATCCAAAATTATCAATTATCGTCACAATACAACCTACAGGATAATGGTCTATCACTGGTGCATAACCGTAATCCTCCCAGGATCCTTTAGTACCTCTGATATATACATCACCGGAAAGAAGAGGAATATTTTCATCACCAAAAGGCGCGCTTATTATCCCTATTGCACCATAAACGGTTAACTTTATCGTGCTCATATTTAATACGAGACACCTTCGGATTGGACGACGATCCGGAGTGACAGCCACCCCTTCAGGTACCTGCATACCCCCCTTAATTTGCATATCCTTTATTCTCAGTGATAAAGGTAATGTCCAATAATAAATTTCGACATCGATAGACTGGTCTTTTTTATATTGTTTATGATAAGCATGATCGAGCTTTAGTGATAGTTCATTACTTTTAATTTTATACGGTGAGCGGGGCACCACGATTAGCGTTTGTATATAAGGTTCCATATTAGTTGTGAGTTTCTGCCCATCAATAGTTATTACAACCATAAATTCCATGGACTCATTAGGGGTAGCCGCAGAACGCAGATAACGATAAATGGCCTCTGACTCTGCATCTTCCTGTACCCCTTTTTGTTGTTTTTGCTGATTATTCAAATAAGTTAAATTCTCTTCAGCATATTGACTTCCTTTCTCCCCTCTTAACCCCTCGTCATATTCATTTTTAGTTTTATCACATGACCAACCTGAATAAATAGGTGCATCCACATTGGTACTGCGCGCAGTAATTGTCACACTCTCTTTCTCTTCAGGAGTTAACGGTACATCCGAATCATCCACGTGCTTTCTGATGTTAATAACCACTTTAACCTGATGATTACCATTTGCATAAAGTTTATCTGTTATTTTGCTGCTTCCCGCAACAAAATAAGCCTCAAATGTTTGTAAATAAACACCCATTTCAATACCTCCATTCTGATGCCTATTGCATGATAGTGAAACCATAAAATGGTGGAGCAATTTCCCGCGGGGGAACATCTTTCATGAGTGAGAGTGTATGATTATCATTGAGAGAGCAGACGTATTATTCTGTGTTCGCGCTTCGGAATGAAATAACCGTCATCCACAGTATTCAATAACATATCCTGATAAAAACCAATACCGTTCAAATACTTTGGAAAACATAATTCAACAATATACCGTTTCCCATTCAGGGTAAAAGGGATATATTCATAGAATTTGCTTATCATATGTACACCACCAATCCAGTCATCTCCATGCTGATTTCGGAATAGTGCATGTACGGTAGGTTTATTTAAAAATAACATATAAAATCCTTTCGTGGCTTTACATTAAATAAATTTTCACCTTCTTATTGATTGTTTTAAATATCTATTTAAAAACCTTCCAACAATCAAACTTTCAATCCGACAGAATTCAAACTATCACAATATATTTATAGTCAATGAAATCAAAAAATCGCCAAGAAAATTTGGCCATTAATTTTTTAATTAAATATGTTTAATCTATATTATTTTCCATCTCAAAAAATATTAATAATATTATAATTAATTTTCCATTATTTATAATTAATTTTTATTTAAACACAAGGTTAGCAATAATTATTTCATTTATTTCTTAGTAAGTAACAACATTTTCTTTTAATGTATAAGTGTTTTATCATTAAGAAAATAAATAACAATTAAACAAACTGATTAGAATCAGGATATGATTAGGATACGCATCCATTCATGAACCTGTATCCCCGAGGACAGACGGTTTCATATATTATAAACCTGCCCAAATAGACTAACAATTTTTACTATCTGAGCATTAAGAAAACGCTCAGAAAGACTATAACTATTTCAAATCACTATCAATTTATATCCACACCAAACTTTTGCATAAGCACTCTTCTTCCTTGCTCCGTCAATATCAATTCGCGGCTATCTAATTGTCTAATCGCCCATTTTTTCTGTAAAAACGTCTTAAACAACGAGGCACCCAGAAATCCGCCAAGATGAAAATGCCGTTCACTCCAATCAAGGCAAGAACAGGCAAATTTCCGCCTTGACAAGGATTCAGTATCACAACACACGCCAATAGAAAGCAAAAAATCGTTCCCCTCCTGTGTCAATTTATAATCACGGGTCATCCAACGATTCGTAAGCAAGCTATTATGAATTTTTACCGCAATTTCCCCTGCCATATGGTCATAACAGGTTCGGAAAAAACGCAGTGATTTTGGTGTGGAAATTATGGCGATATCCGTGTGATTACGATTGGCAAAGCGCATCATGTTTTCCAGCAACGCAGCCACTTCTTCGCTATGAATTTTAAAATAACGGTGCCGTCCCTGTTTAACACAGATCACCAGTTGCTTTTCTACCAATCGGTTTAAATGAACGCTGGCTGTCGAAGGTGCAACATCAGAAGCTACACTTAATTCCGTTGCAGTATAAGCGCGACCATCCATCATCAAAAACAACATACGGGTACGAGTGCGATCCGCAAGCACCGCCGCAATCGTCGCAACGCTTTCTTCAAGGTTAAAGTCATTCATATTTCGCTAATCACCGAAGTAACAATGAAACCAGCAAGATATCTTAGCGTTTTCTGTCCTTCAAGGAGATAATCATGTTAGCTGTTATATTTGAGGTCGAAATCGCAGAAAACCAGAGTGATCGTTATTTTGACACCTCAGCCACATTAAAGCCGATATTGGAGGCGATCCCCGGTTTTATTTCTGTGGAACGTTTTCAAAGTCTCAATAATGACCGCAAGTATCTTTCGCTCTCATATTGGCGTGATGAAGAAGCAGTAAAAAAATGGCGAAATACTTACCCACATCGGGAAGCGCAAAAATTGGGACGCAATGGTGTATTTACAGATTATCGATTAAAAGTAGTGACGGTTATTCGTGATTACGGGTTGAATACGAGAGAGGAAGTACCGAAGGAAGACTAAGAATATTAATACGTCACCAATGGACAAGCAATAAACCGACCAAAGAACATCCAATACCAGTATGCTACTGAAAAGCCGGCAGTAACCAAATAGGTGATGGCTTTGAGCTTATTTTCCGGAAATCTTTTAACGCTCCTCAAAACAAATGCCGCCATAAAAGGCAATAAAAAAACAAAACACAATGGCGCAGTCAATATCCTGTCATCATCAATCACAAAAGCATTGACTACATCACAGACTGTATTGATTCCTTTTTCCCCGATTGTCCACTCATAGTCAATTGTAGAAAAACATCCCACCAATATGGTACTGAACAAAATAAAGACAATACATATTAATATGTTTATAATTTTCATGCTTATTTATTCTTCTTATCTATATAAAGACAAGATTTAATCCTTGCTCAAAATAGCTGGAATGTATCAGCGAGCGTTTATATCAAAAAAACTAACGCATTATTCTACTTTCCTATCAAAGATAAGATCTTGATCACAAGATAAAATAATATAATAAACCGAAAAATCGGAATTTATCATGGAGCAGAGAATTCAAGACTCTATTTATGGTATGAGAATTTATGAGATTGATAACCGAGTATGACAGAAGTAATAGGGAGAAATAGACAGGCCCTTACCCATTTCCCCATGTTGCAGAGAAACAGATAAGAGCCTGAAAAGAAAAAATTTATACCAAACTTACTTAGCGATACATCTCAAATAGAGATAAACCTTTTAAGTCAGTGAAAGCTTTATAAGAAGCTTGCAGGGCAGCCTGCTGCTGATAATAGCTGGAAATAGACGATGTCCAATCCACGTCCACCAATTCCCCTGTGCGAACTTTATTGGATATGCTGCGCTCACTGCCCAACGAGTCCAGTTGTTCCAGTTCCTGAAGCTGGAGGCCGAGAACCGCTTCCACCGAAGAGAAGTTGTCCAGACTATTGCGGATACCACGGTTGGCTTTATTTATCAGCTCCATGGCATCATTCTTTTCCTGCTCACTGGCCGTGCTGTACGGCGTTCTCAACGCCTTGATCGCTAAGTCAAGGGTAGCAAAAACATCTGACTCACCAGTGCCACCATTAGGTTCTTTAATCGGATTGGTCGTTGTCGATAAAAAAACCTGCTGCCCCGTATGAGCAATGATCATCGAGCGGTTATCATCCACTTTCTGGGTAATTTCTTCATGTCCACCTTTGTAATGGATTTTCCCAGATGCATCCGCTTTGAAAGGTGGAACATCGGTTTTGTAACCCCCAAAGATATAACGGCCATTACCATCCGTTTTATTACCGAGGTTCAGCAATTGTTGCTTAAAACCTTCCAACTGCTGCGCATAGGATTCACGATCCTGATCACTCTGCTCATCCGCTGCCGCAACCAAAGTCTCAAAAACATTAGTCGCAACCGAAACGATATTTGAGGTAATACTTAACTGAGCTGACATGGAATTTCTGGCAAAAATGCGCGCCGTCATGAATTGCTGATTTTTCGATTCAGACTGAGAAACCATGATGCTTTGTGAAGCCGCTAAGGGATCATCTGACGGGTTAATAACCCGTTTACCCGTGGACAGTTGCTCACCATAGCGCATCCATTTGGATTGGGCGCCCAAAATCCCATCCATTTTTTGACTGTATAATAGATTCGTACTTACACGCACAATATCACGTCCTTTTTATTATCAACCGAGCGGTAATTAGCGAATGCCCAAAATAGCATCGAACAAGGTCGTCGCTGTCTGGATAACACGGGCGTTTGCCAGATAGTACTGCTGCAAGCGTTGCATGGCGCCATATTCTTCGTCCATATTGACGCCAGAAATCGATTCGCGGGTCGCATAGAGTTTGTCAACGATATGCCCCTGAGTTTCGACACTGACCTGAGCTTCATTGGCCTTACTCCCCACTTGACTAACCAGTGACGCATAAGCCCCCGCAAAAGAAGATTTGTCATCAATCAGACGCTGATCCTGCAAGGCAAGAAATTTCTTCGCGTTGCGGTTATCACTTGGGCCGGCATCTTTAGCACCCGCAGTCGCCAATTGAGAGGAATCCTGGAGATTCACTTCCAGCATTGCCACTACGTTACTGACGGTTTTTAGCGTGTAGGTGTCGTGATCCTGAGAATGAGCAGCATCGATTTCAACTTTCAGTCCATCGAATTCCAGCGCATTGCCATTCTTGGTAACAGGAACCGCTGCCTTATCAGAAACGCGCTGTACTTTCCAATCTCCGCCTTCATATTTGACGGTATAGTCACTGTCTTTCACTTTGGTGGTATCTGCGTATTCCACCTTAATATCAGCCGTTCCTTTGTTATTGCTGTTGGAAATAACATCCGGCTTGGTGAAGTTAAAGAAATCGACACCCGGCTTGCCTTTCAGATCAAAACCGCCGTTTTGCACCTGATTAAACTGATCGGCCATTACCAGAGCCAATTGGTTCAATTGATTGCGGCTTGAATCTACGACTTCCCTGCGCACCTGCAATGCACCGCCCAATGTGCCTTGGGAGATAAAGCGCTCGTCTATTTCTTTCGTTCCCACGGTGCCGTTGTTATAGCCCAGCGTGATGCGACTGCTGTCAGTGCTGGAGGGGATCGCTTCTAATCGATAGGATTTACTGCCCGATACCAGTGACATACCACCACCGAATGAGACGTTATAAACGCCACCATCCTGCTGGGTTACGCTCACTTCAACAAACTGGTTTAATTTGTTGACCGCTTCATCACGTTTATCCAGTAAAGCCAGCGGTTCGCCTGTCCCCGTACCGCGCATACGCGTAATTTCATTGTTCAGCGTGGCAATTTCTTCAGCGTATTTATTGATTTCTCTGGCATTCTGCTCAATTTGGGAATTGATGCTGTTATCTATCTGACGCAGAAATCCATCCGCTTCTTTGAATCGACTTACCAACCCTTCGGCTTTACCCAGAACCGTCGTTCTTGCCGCACTGTCTTCCGCATTACTTTCAGCCGCACCCAGACTTTTAAAAAACTCTTCAATGGAATTAGAAAGGCTGGTGTCCTTATCAGCCAGCAAGTCATTGATTTTGGTGATTTGCTGGTTATAAGCGCCCAGTGCGGCATGTTTGGTTTGTGCAGAGCTATGTTGCTGGTTGATGAACTCACTATATTCGCGGTTAATCGAACTGACAGCCACACCATTGCCAATAAAACCCGCCGGTGACAGGGTTCCGTTATTCTGTGTCAGCACGGTTGTCTGTCGGTTATAGCCCGCACTCTTGGAGTTGGCAATGTTATTACCCACTACACCCATCGCCACCTGCGCAGCATTAATACCACTCATGGCAGTATTCATAAGACTATTAGACATGTGTAGATCCTTTTACGTTTTCGTTATGCCTCCGTCATGGGAGGTAATTCACTGCTACAGTTATCGGCAATATTCTCTGATCCTTGAACAAAAACGGCGTTAATCTGTTCGATTAAAACAGGTTGTCGAAATCATCGGTATAGGCTTTTACCATTTGATTGCCGGTACTCTTTAACTGCTGGATCAGTGACACCAGTTTTTTGGCGTAACCCGGGTCGGTGGCATATCCCGCACTCTGTAAAGAATATGCGCCCTGCTCTGCCGTCGTTGATTGTGCGACCTTAGCGTAACGCGGATTTTCCGTCAGCAGTTTGACGTAATCCGTTATTGCTTCCCGGTAAGAGCCATAAACCCGGAAACTGTCGTGCATCTTCTTCGGTTCACCCTCAATGTATTCCGTCGTCATGATGTTAGTGACCGCCCCTTTCCAACTCTTGCCTGCCTTAATGCCAAACAGGTTATGGCTCGGTTTGCCTTCCGCTGTCAGAATTTCCCGCTGTCCCCAGCCGGATTCCAGCGCCGCCTGTGCAATGATCAATAAATGAGGGATACCGCTTTGCTGGCTCGCTATCTGCGCAGGCAGGGAAAGCATGGAAACAAAGTTAGTGCTGTTAATTGGCAATGACTTCGATTGCACGGACCCCTTGGAAGCTGCCGCAGAAAACGGCGCAGTCATGGTACGGCGCATAAACTGTTCCAGTGCCTGCTTCGGCAATGTTTGCAGGAATTCCTTATCCAGCGGCATTGGTACCGTTCCGGCCTGTTCGCTGGCAGCACTGTTCGCGTTGGAAAATTGCTTGACGATCATATCGGCAAAACCCAGCCCCTTTTGGGAAAGATCCTGGGCAATTTGCTGATCGTACATCGACGTATAAAAACGTGTCTGATCACTGCTCAATATGCCATCTTGTGGCAACGAAGAACGCATACTTTTCAGCATCATCTGAACGAAAACGCCTTCAAGTTCCTGGGCTACCTGACGTAGCCCTTGTTGTGGTTCCTGTGACAATCTGGCTTTCAGTGAATGCAGCGAATTCACATCGTAAGCGGCATTGGGCGTTGTCAAAAAATCACTCATCAAATGATCTCCAGTTTTGCCCGCAAGCAACCCGCCGTTTCCATCGCCTGCAAAATGGACATTAAATCTGTCGGTGTCGCGCCCAGGACATTCAATGCACGGACAACCTGTGTCAGATTGGCACTGGCATTAACTTGCTGTAATGCACCGCCCTGTTCCTGAATTCCGACACCCGTATTACGGGTCACCACAGTATTGCCCCCCGCTAATGGGGTATTAGGCTGATTAACCGCCGTCTGACGTTCAACAGTGACAGACAGACTGCCATGTGCAATGGCGCAGCTATCCAGCGTAACATTACGGTTCATCACAACCGATCCCGTGCGGGAATTGAAAATCACTTTGGCATCACCCGCATCCACGCGAATATTCAGGTTCTGAACTTGAGACAGGAACCTTACCTGTTCGCTGTTTTCTCTCGGCAAACGCAACTGTACCGTGCGGGAATCCAGCGGCGTTGCCGTCCCTTTTCCTTGCAGGCGATTGACCGCATCACTGATTTGCTCGGCCAGACTAAAATCATCATTATTCAGTTGCAGGTTCAGCGTTCCTTTCTGGCCAAATTGAGTCGGCAACTCCCGCTCAATCACCGCACCATTGGAAATGCGACCACCCGCAAGCTGATTAATCTTGATACTGTTACCACCGGCACTGACACCTGCCCCACCGACCAGAATATTGCCCTGTGCCAGCGCATACACCTGATTATCAATCCCTTTCAGAGGCGTCATCAGTAATGTTCCACCCCGCAGACTTTTGGCATTACCCAATGAGGAGACCACAACGTCAATATTTTGCCCAGAGCGCGCAAAAGGGGGCAGCTTGGCTGTCACCATCACAGCAGCTACGTTTTTAAGCTGCATATTCGTACCGGACGGCACAGTAATCCCCAGCTGCGATAGCATATTGCTCAGACTTTGGGTGGTAAAAGGGGTTTGCATGGTCTGGTCGCCTGTTCCATCCAGCCCGACCACCAAACCATAGCCAATCAGTGCGTTATCCCTAACGCCCTCAATGGTGACCAAATCACGAATGCGCTCTGCCGAAGCGGTGCCAGACACGACTATGCTGGACAACGCCAGTAAAAGTGTAAAAAGGCTGGCGACTAATTTTTTCATCCTGACCATCCTCTTTTAAAACGGTGAGATATTCATAAAGAAACGTTGCAACCAACCCATTGTCTGTGCTTCGTTGATATAACCATCGCCAACATACTCAATGCGGGCGTCCGCTACTTGATTGGAGCTCACCGTATTGGTGCCGGTAATGGTGCGCGGGTTTACAACGCCAGAGAAACGAATGAATTCCGTTCCCTGATTGATGGCGATCTGTTTTTCCCCCACAACATGCAAGTTACCATTGGCCAGTAATCTATCAACGGTCACGGTAATCGTGCCCCTGAAGGTATTGTTGGCATTGGCTCCCCCTTTGCCCCCAAACTCATTATTGCCTTCCATGCTCAAATCGGTTTTGTCACCGCCCATCAACCCTTTTAAGAAACGGGGAGTCAGAGCAGCAGTGAAACCGGTTTTTCCATTGCGGCCGGCGTTGGCTGAGGAGTTTTTGCTGGCACTGACATTTTCTTGCAGAATAATGGTCAGCGTATCACCGATATTGCGGGGACGGCGGTCTTCAAACAACGGCTGATAGCCATAATAAACTGGTTGGGAAACCTGAAAAATAGAACCATTTGGCGTTGGAGCAAGTGCTTCGGCGGGTTTTGCGGTTGTCGCTCCTTCCACCAGCGGTTTGTGCGGTATATAGGCACAGCCTGCCAGTGACAGTACCGCCAGAGCCATGCTGATGCGCCACTTATATCCCCGGTTTTTCCGTAAACTGGGAGAGTCATAAGCTACGTTGTTCTCGGCAACGGGCATTGTATCCATCTTCGATGCTCTTAAGTTTATCGCAGAAATAGCCGGAGAGTTTCCTCCCCGACTATCCTGATTAATGATTACACCTTTTATCTTTCCCGTTGCGGCTTTGCGGGCTGCAACTGAAAATCTATTAGATATAGGTTATAACTGAGTCAGTTTTTGCAGCATCTGGTCAGACGTCGATACGGCTTTACTGTTGATTTCATAGGCTCGCTGAACCTGAATCATATTGACCAGTTCTTCCGCCACATTGACATTAGACGTTTCAACATAGCCCTGATAGAGCAGCCCTGCCCCATTGATGCCCGGTGCGTTTTCCACGGGGACACCGGAACTGTTGGTTTCCAGATACAAGTTCTCACCGACGCTTTCCAGACCACTTTCGTTGATAAAAGTGGTCAGCGTCAGTTGGCCAACCTGCTGAGGTGCGTTTTGCCCCTGCACGTTGATACTCACAATCCCATCACGGGCAATGCTGATTTTGGTAGCATTGTCTGGAATGATGATGGCAGGCACGACCTGAAAACCACTCGCAGTAACCAGTTGCCCATTTTGATCGACCTGAAATGAACCATCACGGGTATAACCGCTTGTGCCATCAGGCATCTGGATCTGGAAAAAGCCCTGTCCTTTGATTGCCACATCCTTGGTGTTGTTGGTCTGTGCTAAGTTGCCCTGACTGTGCAGACGCTCTGTCGCCACCGGACGAGCCCCCGTACCAATCTGTAAGCCAGAGGGCAGATTGGTCTGTTCAGACGACATCGCACCGGGCTGACGCTCAGTTTGATAAAGCAAATCTTCAAAAACCGCGCGCTGGCGTTTAAAACCATTGGTACTGACGTTTGCCAAGTTGTTGGCAATAACATCCATATTTGTTTGCTGTGCATCCAGCCCAGTCTTGGCAATCCATAAAGATCGGATCATGAATTTATCCCCTGTTTCCGATTCAGCTCATGGCGAGAATTTGGTTAGCCCGCTGTGCATTTTCATCGGAACTGTGTATGACTTTCATCTGCATCTCAAAACGACGCGCATTGGCAATCATGTTCACCATGCTTTCCACTGGATTGACATTGCTGCCCTCCAGTACACCCGGCATGATTTTCACTTCCGTGCTGGCTGACAGTTCATTGCCCTGCTGTTCCCGCGCCTGTGGCGTTAAATGAAACAGGCCATCATCGCCCCGTACCACTTGGCCCGCTTGCGGCTTAACGATTTTCAGCTTGCCAATCTGCCCCAGCAATGTTGGCGGATCGCTGGCAATCAAGGCAGAAATAGCACCATCTGCCGCGATAGTGAGTTCAGCCTGTGGCGGAACATCAATCGGCCCGTTTTCACCCATCAACATACGGCCCTGCACCATCAGTTGTCCTTCTGGTGACATCTGGATACCGCCGTTGCGGGTATAGGCTTCCGTCCCATCGTCGAGCTGGACAGCCAGAAAGCCACCTTGCCCGACAGCCACGTCCAACGGGCGGGAAGTATAATTCATTGGCCCCTGACGGCTATCCATCCCGGGGGTGGAGGCAACGGTCAATGTGCGGGTCGGCAGAGTTTCGCCTTCAATGGGCACAGAACGCAGTGCGGCAAGCTGGGCTTTGAAACCCGGTGTCGAAGCATTGGCCAGATTGTTGGCTGTGACGGCCTGATGTTCCAGCGTTTGGCGCGCAGCACCCATCGCGGTATAAATGACGTGATCCATAAAACTATCCGCCTGAGCTTATTAACGCATGCTGACCAGCGTTTGCAGGATCTGATCCTGCGTCTTGATGGTCTGAGCGTTGGATTGATAGTTACGCTGGGCGACGATCATATTGACCAGCTCTTGGCTCATGTCCACGTTTGACGCTTCCAGTGCGCCGCTGATCAGCTTACCGAAGTTACCTGATCCCGCAGTTCCTACGACCGGGCTACCGGATGCACCCGTTTCTACCCAAACGTTATCACCCTGTGCAGCCAAACCTTCCGGGTTAGAGAAGTTCGCCAGTACAACCTGACCTAAAACCTGTGTTTGCTGGTTAGAATAGAGACCATGAATTTTGCCGTCACTATCCACGCGGTAGTTAGTAAAACTCCCTGCGGCATAGCCGTTCTGCTGCTGGTTGGAGATAGAATCCTGTGAAATGCTCTGCTGTTTGCTGCTGTTGAAATCGATGGTGATTGGAGCACCAATGGAACCATTTAACCCAGGCATATCGAAAGCAAATGCGTTGTTAGCGCCTTTAATGCGGCCATTGCCATCAAACTCTACATCACCCAGTTTTTTAGCATCAGAACCTGCTACAGAAGTGTCTTGAGCATGAATTTGCCACTTGTTATCGTCTGTTTTAACAAAGAACACATTGATATTGTGCTCATTACCCAAGCTATCGTATACCGAGAGACCAGAGCTATAGTTAAAGCTGTCTTTTTTTGATGAGTCAAATGGGGTAGCCGCGATATCAACTTTCTTATTCATCGAATTCAGGTTAGCCGTCATAGTGACGTTCGTCGTCGCCTTGGCATCCAGCATGTCCCTTGGAATCGAAATCGGCCCCGGTGCTGCACCCTTTTGAATTTCAGGCCCATTTGCCCCTTGTACCGCCGGATAACCGGTCAACTTCATGCCTTGCATGTTGATCAGGTTACGGTCTGAGTCCATGTTGAACTGACCGTTGCGGGAATAGAAAGTACTGCCGTTGGAATCCAGCATGCGGAAAAAACCGCCCTGGGTGATTGCCATGTCCAACTGACGGCTTGTGGTGGTGGTTGAACCATCCTTAAAGTTCTTAACCATGCCAGAAACTTTAACCCCCAGCCCCACATCTGAACCGCTAAATACATCCGCAAAGGCGGCTGAACTGGATTTAAAACCAAATGTCGCCGAGTTCGCGATATTATTACCGATAACGTCTAAGTTACTTGCTGCGGCATTCAAGCCACTGACCGCTTGTGAAAAAGCCATATGTCCTCCGTTTAACTAAAGAATCTGACGTACTTGGTCCATGGTTACCGTACCCGCCAGCCCTAAATCTAATTTAGTGCCATCCTCACCCCGTGTGACACCGTTAACCTCAGCAGAGGTCAGCGGAAGTGTCACCAACGCCTGATCTTGATAGCTTGCGGAAACAGTGAAGTTATAGGCACCGTTTATCACTTCTTTACCGTCTGCGTCTTTGCCATCCCACTGAACTTTATGTACACCGACATTCACTTTTTCAGCTTCCACTTCCCGAACGACGATACCCTCTTTATCTCTAATGGTAATTTTGATGTTATCCGCGGGTCGGGTCAGTTCGAAACCGAATGGCGATGTGCTAATACCGTTTTCTTCATCGGGACCGACTAAAATCTTATCGCCAGGGATCATAACCGTTCGGCCAATCAGCATTGTCGTTTGCATCGCCTGATTGCCTTCCATCTGCCCAACAACAGCGCCCAGCGTTTTATTGAGCTTTTCAACACCCTGAACGGTGCTGATCTGCGCAAGCTGTGTCGTCAATTCATTGTTTTGCATTGGGTTGGTGGGATCTTGGTTCTTAAGTTGAGCAACCAATAAATTCAAGAAGTTATCTTTGATATCACCACTTTTTTGTGGTTGTTGTTTGTTCAGGGTGGCGAGTTCGCCTACCGTTGAGTTATCTAATGAGTCATTGATTGAAGAGGTAATCGCCATAATGGACTTCCTGTTACTGACCCAGAGTCAACGTTTTCAACATGATGGACTTGGTGGTGTTAAGCACTTCAATGTTTGCCTGATAACTGCGGGAAGCGGAGATGGTATTGACCATTTCTCCGACGACATCCACATTTGGCATACGTACATAACCTTTTTCATCGGCCAGTGGATTACCCGGCCGGTATTCGAGGCGGAAAGGGGTGGGATCATCCACAACTTCACTGACACGCACGCCACCGATCTCCTGTCCTGCCGGAGCCGCAACGCGGAATACAACTTGTTTGGCACGGTAAGGCTCGCCATCAGGCCCTACAACGCTATCGGCATTCGCCATATTGCTGGCGCTGACGTTCAGTCGCTGGGACTGAGCGGAAAGTGCGGAGCTAGCAATATCAAAAATACTGAGTAAAGACATTTCTATTATCCTTGTGACTGTAGAACTGACATCATGCTTTTAAGCTGCGAATTCGTCATCGTAAGTTCGGCCTGATATTTCAGGCTGTTATCTGCGAAATGGCTGCGTTCTACATCCATGTCAACGGTATTTCCATCCATTGCTGTCTGGTAAGGCACCCGATAGAGCAGATCCATTTCCAAACGATTCTGAGACTGAGCGGGGATATGTCGATCGGAAGCTAGACGCAGCTTCATTCCATTTCCCGTCACACGACCCTCTGCCATCACTTGTTTCAGTTGAGCAGCAAAATCGATATCACGCGCCTGATAGCCGGGGGTATCCGCATTGGCAATATTTGCAGACAGAATTTCCTGCCGCTGGTTGCGGAGTGCCAGCGCTTCTTGTCGAAAATGAAAGGCAGCATCTAATTTATCGAGCATATTTCTCCCTCTGGTCTGTTATGCAGGGCAAGCCCTGTAACTCATTAAAGCCCATTGTATTAAGCTCTAAGCAGCTAACAGAATAAACTCAGAAGAAAAAGCTGATTCGATGAATAGACACAAATTGGATTGCTATTTATCCCATTAACGAATAATCAATCGCGTTACACTATTAACATCCAACAGGTACTGAATATTTTTTGAAATCATGGTTCTCAAACAGGGTCAGGGTGGTGAAAATGCCTGCATTAAAATTTATCGGGTTTATTACCTTTTTCCTTAGCAGTTTTTTGCATAGCGCTTTGGCATTGGCAAGCAATTTACCGCAATCAATCAATAATTATTTCACACAGATTCACCACAACGCGGACCACAAAGTCACCGTGAAAATTAAAACGCCTGAACAGCAATGGCCGGTATGTGAATTTCCTGAAATACATCCGTCACTCAGCAGCAAAAACTGGGGCAGCCTGTCCATTCCCGTCACCTGCGGCCAACAGCGCCGTTTTATTCAGGTATACGTCGGTGTTACGGGTTCCTATCTGATTTCTAACCACACAATTCAACGTAATACCGTGCTGACAGAAAAAGATTTTCAGGTAAAAACAGGGGCTTTGGATAAATTACCAAACGACATAATCCGTAACAGAAAGGTCATACAAAATGGTATTGCCATTCGCAACATCCCTGCCGGACAATTCATCACTCGTAACATGATCCGACGTCCGTGGGCGATTCGCGCCGGACAAAATGTCGTCGTCACCGTAGATGGGCATCATTTTCAGGTGCGCTACGAAGGAAAAGCGATTAACAACGCCGCGAGTTTTGATAATATCCGTGTCCGCCTGGCTTCTGGACAGGTGATTACCGGAGAAACTCAGGAAAATGGCAGTGTAAAAATGATGTTATAAATGGCTAAAGTTTTATTCTTTCAAGCCGATATAACCAACAGACCATGATTTACAGGCATGCCAGCGGTATATCGCCTGCTACCTAAGACAAATTAATGCCTGATTAAAGGATTACAATTATGAGTATTGAATGCACTCAACCTCTACTGGCCATTGCTGCTGTGCAGCAACGCAATGCCAATGAAGGTGCCCAGAGCACTCGCAGAACTGTGGCTGTCGCAGAAAAAAGCGCCGATACGCAAGTTAAGCTGAGCGAGGCGCAGAAAAAGCTCGTTCAGCCAAGTAGCCAAGATATTAATATCCAGAAAGTACAACAATTGAAAGAAGCCATTGCGAAAGGAACTCTGACCATGGACAGCGGTAAAATTGCTGATGCTTTGTTCAGAGAAGCCCTTGAAAACATGGAATATGATAAATAAACCATCAAAATCATAAAGAGCCATAAATGGAAGAACTTCAACTCTTGCTTGAGCAGCAAAACGTACACTTAAATTCGCTTTCGAACACTATGGCAGAAGAACAACGCATATTGAGCGAAGGCTTTATTGAAGCGAATCATTTACATCGAGTCACCGAACAAAAGACATTTTTTCTCTCGGCACTCGATCATGCTGAACGAAGACGCCAGCAATTAAATGAAACGCTGAAAGTGAACGCCCCCTATGCCAACCATGAAATACTGGCGGTATTATGGGATCAAATCAGTCAGACTGTTGAACGTATCCGTGATTTCAATGTGCATAATGGGTTTTTACTGGATCAACATATTGAGTTGAACAGCCAAGCAATTGCTTTCTTGAAAAGTCACCACAGCCCTTCTCTTTATGGTGCTGATGGGCAAGCCCATCACAACACAGCACTGTCTGGTCACAAGATCAGTGTTTGATTTTGAGTGGTGCGACTTTAAGTCGTCATATGTACAGACCTCTTAATTTATCAGTGAAATAAGGGGTCTGTTTTAGCTGCTAACGTACCCAGCCATCATTTTTCTCTGTTCAGATAATCATCTATCGATTCCAGGCTTTCACTCTTTATCACTCATAACTCATTGTGAATGTCGCTGTCGCATTGGCAACCCCTGCTCTAACGTCACCATACCGATAGTAGCGTGCTTTTAAAGGAATGTTTACAGGCCCGCCCGTCCCGGTAGTGGTATAGTATTTTTTTTCACCAAGGTAAATGGGCAGGTTCGTTTTACCATCTAAAATCTGAACACCAACACCATCCCTCGCCCTCTCATTAAGGCCACGTTTAAGCTCGATAATACCTTGCATTAGGTCATAAGCCCCTTGACGACCTGCCTCTAAGGTCATAAAAACGCTAGCCTTGGGTTGACAAGTCAAAGGTATATTAAATAGTGTTTCCGCTGCCGTTGAACCCACATAAGGTAATTGCATTGTCGTTATCCGGCCTAATGTTACAGGAATTGTGCTGTTATCGACGGAACAGGTTGGGGCGTTAATCGTTATCATACCCGTGGTGAATCGGAATTCTTGAGTCACGCTGGGTATTCTGGATCCGCGCGGTGCGACAATAGCTGCGGCTACTGACTGGGAATAACGACCCGGCTTTATCGGGCCAATTTTGTAAAATTCGAGTCTGAGTGCGGCATTCAGGTTGATAGTGCCATCAGGCCCTATCTTAGTGGTATATAGCTCTCTGGCATTACCACCCCAAAAACGGTCCGCAGTTGTTGTTATCGGTTTTTCATCGTGCGTATCATCCACACCAATAACGACATACCCAATACCACTGTCACCCAGTTTAAAAATTTTACGGTAGATGGAAGTTATCCCCGAATCGTCCCCATAAGCTTTTATACCGACAGTTATGTGAGTGGCTCCTACTGGCATATTTGTGCAAGTTATCGCCATATTTGCCCGAGACTGGGAATCTAAGCTACGGTATATTTCATCCCTCGATATATGTTGCGGAATGGACACCGCAACAGTCGATATGATTCCACTGCCCCCGGAACAATCGGCATAAACCTCACCGGAGGAAAAAAATACCGGGGCTAACAGTAACCACGGATAAACGAATACCTTCATCAATCATTCCTTATATCGAGTCTATAAATTATTGTGGGCCGCCATGCTTAAAGCAGAAATATGATAACTTCCCGTCATAACTGACAATCTGCCTTCATCGAAATCACCGCCGCTTCACTTTTTGGCAAAATAAAACGCGCTTTACACTGTTCAAACTGACTATTACCCCATTGAACAGACAACTGCCCCTGCTCCGGCACACCACCGAAATAGACTTCCCCTCCATTACCAACAATGCTCTGATTTTCAGTAAGGGAGCTGATTGTATTTTCTTCATTCAGGGTAGCTATTGCACCAAAAGGAATCGGTTTACCCAGATGAGTCAGAGTAAACAGTACTCGGTGACCGATCCGTGTTCGGAAATCAGCCACGACCATCGCTCCCTGTGTCGGAATGACAGTCTGGATATTGGACTCAATTTCCACGCCATCGCCAAAAGAGTCCGGTGACAGAGCGATACGGTTATGGTGATAAGGACTGACATAGGGCAATACTGCATGGCCTCGCCCATCCGTTTCAACCCCGTTATAGCCGTTAACCTTAACCCCTGCTGCTCCGGGGGTTTTGACCAAGACAATCGTCTCACCCAATGATTGAGACAAAGTTATGCCATGGCGATGAGCGACCAATCCTCCCCTGAGTCCGTAGTTAATCTGCTGCGAGCTATTGTTGTAGTTATATCCACCGGACAGCTCCCCATAACGGGCTTTATAGTTGAGATTAATATTACCACTGGAATTCTGACCGTTATTACCGTAACGCTGTTGCAGAGAGTAACCCAGAACATTGTCATCCAGAGCCGTACCACTCAGTCCAACTGATTGGTTCATATCGCCTTGGCGATTATGATTGAAACTATAGGTAGCCCAACTGTTCGGCAGCCAGCGGTCGAGCGGAACCTGTATATTGAATGCCAGTTGGTTATCGGCTGTTGAGTTACCTGAACTCATATTTTGGGTGTAGTTCAGGGTATAATTGATATCGGCATAATTCACACTGTACCCGACATTTAAACTACGGGTCGTGCCGCGGTTTCCCCAATCATTCTGCAAATAACCGGAAACATAGACGCTGCCATAATCCGACAAGTTTTGACTCAGATTAAGCTGAAATTTGTGTTTACGTTGATATGACAGCTCGTCATGTGCAGCCTGGTTATTGACGTCCTGAAAATCATAAAAGTGCGGTGAAGAATAATGGTAACTGGCCAGCGACAAGCGAGTGCCGGTCTGTTCGAAGTCTTTGGTATACTGCGACCGATAAACCCGGCCCTGTTGTTGACCTTCATTGATAATATCAGCCTGTGACTGCGTGATATCAAAAGACAAAGACCCCCAACGGCCAAGGCTGTATCCCACACCAACAACATAGGCTTGGTAGTTCGGAGACAATAACGTACCGCCATACACAGTTGTGGCATGTGGCAGGCCATAATAAATTTCACTCTGCATAAAGAGCGGCTGCCGGGTCTGTTCGTGCGAAGTGCGGTATTCTCCCGCCGTCAGACTGTATTTGAACCCACCTTCCCGTAACATGATAGGAACCGACGAAAAGGGTTGAACAAAGTGCCGTTCACGGCCATCCGCTTCCCGAATAGTCACATTCAAGTCTCCTCCTGAGGAGGCCGGATAAAGGTCATCAATCACGAAAGCCCCAGGTGGAACATAAGCCTGGTAAATCATGAATCCGTTCTGAAGGATGGTGATCTGCGCATTGCTTTCCGCTATTCCCCGCACTATCGGAGCGAATCCCCGCTGACTGTCCGGTAGCATATTATCATCAGACATCAGGGTGATGCCGCGGAAAGCAAATCCGCTAAACAGCTCTCCACGTGTATTGGTTTCACCCATCACCAACTGGCTTTTTAGAAGATGAACATCACGTTGAAGATACGTGTTAAGGTTTTCCCAACGTGACTCGCCGCTACGGCCTCGATGGTAAGTAGAATAATTTCGTAGGCGCCAGGCGTCCCAGTTTAATCCACTACGCAAATTCATATAGATACTGTTAGTTTTAGCACCGCTTTTACTGCGAGTTTCAGCACCGTTAAAATCGTAATTCATCCATAGCGCCGATTCACCCTGTTGCCAAAGTGACGAGTCAATCGCACCGCGCGCTTCAGCCGTCATCGCCGCCTGAGGAATACTGATAATTAGCGTTTGTTGACCAAGCTGTAATGAGGTACTGGCATAAGGGATGATGTCAGCCAGGTCAGTGACCTGCATTTTTGAGTTCAAGACTGGGAAAGCCGCAACATTGACTCCCCAGTCGGCCAGTTGTTGAACCGATAAGTCGGGTTGAAGTTTTCTCCCGGTTCCCAGCACAAACTGGATATCCTGAGCACCTTTATTCTGGCCATTAACACGGATATCAACATGGTATGTCCCCGGTGCACTACCGCCTTTTTCTGCAAAATAGCTCAAATCAGGCGGCGGCGCAGACGGGTCATGAATTTCCAGAGCATCGAGATCAAAATAGTCACTGGCATACCCAGAGACAGGCAGAAATCCGGCCAACAGCAGCAATATTAACTGCGCACGGATAGAAGGAGTAATCAAACTCATAACATAAAATATCTTCTGAATGATAGGTGATTACAAGGATGATAATGTTTGATGCTGTGGCTCAGTGGTGCCGCCAAAATCATTGATAGCCCGCCAAGTCACGGTATTACCGGAACCTGCGGGTAAAGGCCATTGACGGCGACTGAACGGGGCGACCATACCGGCTTCCGGTACTGGATTATTCCCGACCGTAATGTTGTGGAAAGAGATATAAAAAGGGGTTGGATTCTGCACCACTAATTGCCCATTCTGGCGGGAAAAAGTCAGTTGTTGATAGGCATTATCCGCCAGTTTTTCTGTCAATCCAGCCGGCCGATAAAAGAGCTTTATCCGGTTTTTCACCGATATCAGCAGGCGATTTGCATCGTTTTTTTCCACCGCAGGAATCGCTTTAACGTTCAACCAGAAGACAGATTCACGATCCTGTGGCAAAGAGTCATCTGTCAGGATAATTCGCAGACGGTTTTCTTGCTCACCATCCAGACGGAATAAGGGCGGTGTCACTAAAAATGGCGCTTTGCGATCAGATACTTCGGTTGTTGTAAAGGTATCTACCCAAGACTGAATAAGGTAAACACCTTCCTTACTCTCGTTGATTACGGAAATGGCCGCTTCACGTTGAGATGCTTCATAGATCACCCGGGTGCTACTGAGCGCTATCCCGGCATGGGTGGGGGCAGCAAAGACAACAGGCAGGGACAGTAGCAGTCCGAACAAAAAACGTTTTAACATAACAATATCCCTACACAAACTAAAAATGAGAGACACCCCCACCGAATGCGGTGGAGATATCACAAAAGCAATAAAAAAACAGTAAATGGGGAATGTAAGGAATTACTCGTAGTCTAGTGTAAAGTCCGTAGAGGCTTTCACTGTGCCTGGCGTGACAGTTTCCCCTGTAGCCACATATTTAGCCTTAAATTCAAGTGTAGTTACATCCTTAGTCACTGGAGTACTTTTGCTAAGCTCCCCCATATTAATTAGCGTACTACCATTTTTCTCATAAATACCAATGCCAACACCCGTCGCTCCACCACTCTCAGAGTTAATTTTCAGCAGATTGCCATCGATGCTATCTTTAACACCGCCAAATTTCACCTGCACATTAGCCGAATCACCCACTATCCCGCAGTCCTTCAGATCAATGCTAAAGAGAGTGTCGCCCCCGGTTTTACCTTTTCCTGCAAGGGCAGTCGCACCTACTTCAGGTAGGTTGACAGGACCAGTTGAAGCATTGACAGTACATGTCGCCTTAGTGATCCTACCGTTAAAGTTAATTGTGCCATCGGCAGCCAATGCCGGCGCAGCCATAGATCCAGAAATAACTGCTGCGATAAATAATTTTAATAATTTCATTTTTATTCCTTTAATTACAGACATAAAAATTCTCCCGACCGAAATAAAAATACCTATTTTCGGTTAAGAAAATTCAATAAATTTTAATAATTGATGGTTGTGTTTTTAAGAACAAAACTAAGAGTATGTCCCTGCTAATAAAGAATGGCGTTCCTTACTAGAGTCTATTAATACATAAGAGACCCTTCAATAGCGCGAATGATGCCGACAAACGTAATATTGGATTACTCAAAATAGGTAAGAATATATCAGCAATCTTTCAGACAACCGCATAGATGTTCAGCTTGGTTATACTGTTTACACGTTGCGATTATATATTCCCAAGATTCAAGGCAACTTGCCTTAAAAACTAATGAGAGCTGCTTTTATACGCACAATCAATTTTTTGTAATTCTCTAAAACATCTGGTCAGGAATCCTGAGCTTGACCTGATGACTTATGCCTATTACGTATAAATGATGTGTCAATTGGTGAGGTGATTAAAATAACTCTATCCATATGTTTTATAACAAATAGTCAACCTTAAATAACTGTCCATGTCGGGTTTCCATACCTATAACATCTCGCATATTTGATTAACGGCATTATTTTTAATACGCTTTAATTAAAAAATTCCACTTTAGTAGCTGGAGGAAGATACACCAACTCATTTTGTTATTAAAATTGTTATTAACGATCAATTAATTATTATTGATAGGTATTTCCTATTGATATTAATTAATTGATCGCTGGGGCTAATCTTCGGATTCTTGGTTAATAAATTAATTATTTGTATAAAATGAGACTATTTTCAGTAAAATTTATTGTTTACGTACAAATTCTATCTGTTGGAAGTACCTACAAATAACTTCGTTCGTGGCAGCCATGAAGTGCGGTGCCATAAAATGGATAGCATATAAATATAACTTTTTTAAACCATCACTCATTAACCATATAACAGCGAACAGGATAAGATAAATTAACATTAAAAAAATTCATTGTGAAAATTTGAAAGTAAATCTGTTAAAAGACATCGCTAAGTTCGTTAATGAATCTATTTTAGGGGGTATAAAAAAGGCGATTAAAAACGTCTTCTATTTAGTTTATTACTTACTCTTATCTACTAGCAGAAACGGAATAAAAGCATTGCCACCCAAATATTGAGATGTCACACCATTCCATTTATTTACCTGTATTTTTCGAAGCACCTGATACTTTATCTCGATTGAGTTTTTTCGTCAGTTTCTTCACTGCAAATGCGGCTTCGGTAAAGTTTTTATCTGCTTCTGCGGCTTTTTGATACCACTCCAGTGCTTTTTGTTCGTCTTTTTCAACGCCAAGCCCAGATTGGTATAAATAACCGACATTAAACATACCTACTGCATTACCGACTTTTGCCGCCTTAAGGTACCATTCCATCGCTTTTTGATAGTTTTGTGGTACACCGCGGCCTTTACGATATAAAATACCAATGTTATTTTGAGCCGTTGAAAGGCCCTGCTCTGATGCTTTTAGATACCACTCCATCGCTTTTTGATAATCTTGTGGCACAATTTCACCTAGTTCATAAATCATTCCTAAGTTACTTTGAGCAGCAGAATCACCCAATTTCGCTGCTTTCTGATACCATTCCATGGCTTTTTGTTTATCTTGCCTGACCCCTAATCCCTCCTCATACAAAAAAGCCATGTTGTTCTGTGCGTTGGTAAGCCCCTGATTGGCTGCTTTCTGATACCATTTCATAGCAATGGCATAATCCTGCGATACCCCCCATCCCTCTCTATAGAAGTAACCAATACTAAATTGCGCTTCTGCATATCCTTGCTTGGCGGATTGGGTATACCATTTTGCAGCCTCTTTATAGTCTTGCTGAACACCCAATCCCTTATCATATAATTCCCCCATTTTGTATTGCGCATAGGGATCTCCTTGGTTTGCTAAATCCAAACAAATATGAAAGGTCGCTGGCTTTATTTGGCAGGTATCATTTTTAGCCCATGTGGTGGCGGAAAAGCTAAAAGCAAAAGAGAAACAAATAAGGATTAATCGTTTCATGTTTTCACCTCCTTATACTGAATAATTATTCAACAGCTTACTAATAGCTTGTAAAAAAGCTTGATCAGTAGCATTAGCGCTTGTTATTTCAAATAATTGAAGTAATTCATCAAAAATATCTTCAAAAAAATGATAAGCTAATGTTAATTTAGCCTCATCCAGCTTCTGATATACTTTAGGATAATTAATTTTTAATCTTCTTGCTGATTTAGATAGCTTTTCAATAACTCCATAGTTTGTAAGTAATAAAACAGCGATATTAGCACCTTTGATAATTCCAGCTCTTTTTCTTAGAAAAAAAGGATTATTAATTGCAATTAAATTAACCATATTATGCACAATAGTAGCAACAATAACACTTCTGATAACACGACTTGATATCATTTTCGGGACAAACCGAATGCTTTGATCAATAAATGCAGTTTCTATTCCCCCTCTTATATCTTTATTAAACTCTTTGACAATTTTTTGTTCTTTTATAAATCCCTTCCCTACCAGCAATGCTACTAACAATTCCTTTCTCTGCCCATAAATATCATCCAAAATAGAAGACAATATAATCTCCGCTGCTTCAGATAAAAACTCATGAGGTTCCCATGCTCTTGTCAGTAAATAAATCGCCTCTGCATTTTCTTTTAAAATTAATGGATTAATGGAAATTCTTCTTTCTCTCACTGAACGAATAGCAATATTCATTGGGTAGTATTCATCAACAGTATCACTTAATCTATTAATACCATCATAAGAACTCACAAATAGACTCTCCGTCCCTTTAACCCAGCCATTTTGTTCAAAAACTTCATCCGCAGACATGATATTGCCACATGAATCATAATAGATAGATTCATCCAGACCGGTATAATGTTTACCACCACACGCTTTCCTCCGCTCTTCATGATCTTTAAGCGCTCTCATTATCCGCTTTAGCACATGAATTCTTTTTTCAAGCGCCTTATCTTCATCAATCGTCTGATTTCCCCTACAATAAATCCACCCTTCATCATTTCTTGAACAACTTTCCATACTTTTCCTCTGATCATATTTGTCAAACATGGAGCCTAGGATATTTCTGTTAAGCCTTATACTGCTGGATATGGCGCACAGCCACTAAAATTTTTTTTGAGTATAATAGGTTATAGATTGAAATTTCAACACTCCTATCAAAATTTATCAGTAGCAGAATGATATCCATGTCAAAAAGAGTAGATTAGCAAATTTTATAGTGATTAATAACTTCAATTTTAGGAACATCAATAATAATCTACGTAAATATCATAATAAAAACAATAACTGAAAATTATAAATAACGAAATTTTTGTGACTTATCTCGTAAATAAAAACCATCTAAAAATAAAGGCTAGACAATAATAAACATTTCTGATAATGATAAAGTTATCTTTAAAAAATAAGGGAAAATTAAATGGCGAATTTAATTTATTTAACACTGAAAGGTGACAAACAAGGATTAATCTCGGCAGGATGTTCATCACTCGATTCAATTGGTAATAAATGTCAAATCGGCAATGAAGATAAAATCTTTGTGATTGAATTCAATAGTTCAATTACCAGAGCACAAAACGTAACACATCATCCGATAGACTTTATAAAACCTATCGATAAATCCTCTCCATTAATATTGATGGCTATTTCTAATAATGAAAAATTAACATTAGAACTTGAGTTTTTTCGAACATCTCAGAATGGAGCGCAAGAAAAATATTACAGTATTTTGATTAAAGGCGCTTCCATTGTTGATTACTCAACGAGATATCCACACAATATCAATCACGCGGGCGCTCAACCTGAAGAATATATATCTGTTATTTATACTGATATTACATGCAGACACCACTCTGCAGGAACATCAGGCTACAGCATTAGGGATGAGAATATTTATTAATTTCCCATATAAAGTAAGATGAAATCGTCTTGCTTTACATAATACGATTCATCGTGAACTTACGCCTTTTTTATCTGCCAAAATAAAGCTAAAATTATACAACAAATCATATTATTAAATGACATATAAGGAACCACTTTATGAAAAATGAAAGAAGACATTTTCTGAAACAGGCGAGTGTTACTGGTGCAGTATTTTCATTATTACCCCTGCTTCCAGCAGGAGCTCTCGCCTCTTCACCTAGTCAACCAAAGAAAGAGGATGGTATTGGTATCGGCGTTTGCGAGATGACCCCAGAGGAAATGTCAGGTCCATATTTTATAAATAACAAACTGTTGAGACGGAATATCACAGAGGATGAACAAGGAATACCTCTTTTATTGACAATGAAAGTCATTGATTCTGTAACCTGTAAACCTTTAGATGATATCTTTATTGATATATGGCATTGTAATGCGATGGGAAAATATTCAGGTTGGAAATACATAAACCCAGACCTTAAGGCTCCATCTGGTGATATAGGGACGATTTCAAGAACGGATGAAAGCATATTTCTTCGTGGAGCACAAAGAACAGATAAAGAAGGCATAGTCAGATTCACCACGATTTTCCCTGGATTTTATGCTGGAAGAGCTATACATATCCATTTATCAGCAAGGAGTGCTAATGTACAAAAAAGACAGGAAGATAAATTCTACTTTGTAGGCCAACTCTATTTCCCTGAGAATATATCTAAAGAAGTCATGATGAATGATATGTATTCTCCAAGAGGTATTAATAGGCTTAAAAATGAAGATGATTCTATCTTTTCTGGAGTTAAAAATAGAGCTGCAATTTTGACAGTAAAAAAAATAGGTGATAATCTATTGGATGGATTACATGGAAAGATAGTTTTATCTATTAATAAAGACCATGTGTCCAAAAAAATAACCCCTAAAGACTTAGCTAAATACACTGTGTAGGTGAATCTAATTTAGAAAGAATCCTCCATAACCGGTGTTTGAGATCTGACAGGATGAAAATATATATTAAGCGATATCGAAAAAAAGGCTTTGTACTCTCAAAATAGTAAAAATTTGATATTTGGAACCGCTTTTGAAGCCGAAAAACGGTTCTGTCGGTCATGTATTGAATAGTTAGTTATTGTGATATGCTCTAACTTTTTAAGGGTGGAGTATGGCTAAAGTTGACGTTTATTGTCGTTATTGTCACACATCAGAACATGTCAAAGGGCATGGAAAAGGAAATGGCGTCCATCCCCGTTATCGCTGTTATGCCTGCTGTAAGGTCTTTCAGTTGGAATACACCTATCAAGCCTGTAAACCCGGTGTTAAAGAACAGATTATCGATATGGCAATGAATAACGGAGGGATCCGCGACACCGCCCGTGTCCTGAAAGTGGCCACAAGCACCGTCATGACAACGCTAAAAACTTCCCCCCGACACGTGACGACGCTTCCTCTTGACGGGGATAACATTCAGCTTATCTGTGAAATGGATGAGCAAGGGTCGTTTGTGGGGAACAAGAAAAATCAACGCGGGCTCTGGTATGCCTGGGAACCCCGTCTGAAACGAATAGTGGCGCATGTTTTTGGGGATCGCAGCCGGAAAACATTAGACAAACTGCTTACCCTTTTATCGCCCTTTAATATTCGGTTTTATTGTACGGATGATTATGCTGTGTATGACAGCCTCCCAGAAGAAGAACACCTGACCGGGAAGACATTCACCCAACGTTTAGAAAGAAACAATTTAACGCATCGAACCCAGATAAAAAGACTGAATCGAAAAACGATAGGGTATTCTAAATCAGAGGAAATGCACGATAAAGTGATTGGTACTTTCATTGAGCGTGAGAACTATTTTTAATAAGAGATCTAACTATCTAATACATAACCAGAAAGCCGGTAAGAATTAACTAAACGGCTCTGAAATAAGTCAGCCAGAAGATATTCTGGCTGTATATTAAAATGATTATCTTCTAGCCGATTGTATATTCATGCAAAACTCATGAAATGATGGAGCTATATCAATAATATTGTTTAAACAATCTATATCAGATGATCTCGTATATTTTATACGTCCACTGTCAAGATCAATCCAGTAATCGTTATCTCCAGCATCTCCTGCAAATGGAAGGTGCGATTGCGCGAATTTAAGAAAATCTTGAGATATCTTACTCCTATATTTCAAAACATCAGATATAGAAAGTAAATACGGAGAATCTTCCTTATCATTCAACGAAATGAAATTAAATGCTTCAATTTCCATTAAGTTATAATCATTTCCGTTTACTTTATTGAACGTATCACGATAAATAAAAGCACCACCGTAGAAATACCCACCATTAAAATTTTCATAGAATTCAATAAAGCAATCTTTACCATGAAATTCTTGTGGGATAAAAATATTTATTTCCCCTAAAGTTAATCCTTGTAGTGATTTCTCAAATTTTAAATTATGGTCTGTAAAAAATTTATTTGTCATTTTATCCCACCTGACTTGCAGTTAAATATAGCATTATTTCGTTTAGTAGCTTCATCAATTGCATTTTGAGTTCCATACTTGTGACCAGTTTCTTTTTCAAACTCATGTGCTCCGCCTACATGAGGATGACTGTGGTATTCAGGATTCACAAGTTGCATGACCATTTCATTCTTTTCGGGATTATAGCTAACATGGTGCGATATCCACTTGCGTGATGGATATTCATCTATACCTGCAGCTTTATACAAAGCTATTTTATCATCAGTATAACTACCTGTGGCTTTTATTGTGAACAATCCTTCAGGGTTTTTAGCTGAGACAGTTTTAGGATGCAGCACATCACCA
>NZ_JAQRFO010000053.1:0-28966 GCF_028598775.1 Xenorhabdus aichiensis | reverse complement strand
TTGAGGTCAGTGTCCCTCAGGAGGGGGGGGGAAGTGTGATTGGAAACTGAGTAATATTACTTTCGAAGTGAAGCTGAAAGATACGTCAAAAATTGCGCCTCTTATTGACGATAATTTTGGATTTAATACGACATTTGTTATTGATGGTAATGCACCACAAGAATTCGATGGTGGATATATAAAAAAAACAGGTAATTTAAATGAAGAAATTACTCTATTTCCTTTACTAAGAGAGCGGTTTTTAGGGGGACATAGTCAATCATTTTATTTGGTAGGAAAATATGATGTTATGACATATAAAATGGATAATGGTAGAAAAATTCATCTTAATGTCTTATATGAAAAAAATTTTTTAACTCATTGGAATGGAGGAAAAAATAAGGATGCAGATACATCAATGACTTATCCTGACGGCACAATAATATACAATGGTGATGTAATACCAGACTTTGATAAATTAATGCGTATTCTTGAATCAAGAAACAGCAAACAGACTAAGATGTAGTCATTCAGATTTAATCTGACAGTCGCCCACTTTGATTTAGTGCCTGTCAGATTAAATAAACTGCCCGATGTTTTTAAACAAGATGTTAACCAAGATGAATTATTGAAACACGCTCTTGAGCGATACAAGGAAGGCATCCATGAAATTTCTCTGTAATAAAAGCGTATTATCTTTCCTAATTGCGTTGTTTTTCCTACAAGGATGCGCGCAAAGCGACTCATTCTCTCCACCGATGAATGGAGAGAATATTCATTTTACGGCCACTATTCCTGATGAGTTGGATGCCTTACCCATTTCAGCCATGTATCGTTCTAAAATTTGCCGCAAAGAACGCCGAACCGCGAATATGAAGTCGTATTCTGTTCCGGGTTTTCATCATGCCACCTACCCTCTATCAATCGGTCAGTCAAATCAAGTTGAGGTCAGTGTCCCTAAGGAGGGGGGAGGGAAGTGTGATTGGAAACTGAGCAATATTACTTTCGAAGTGAAGCTGAAAGATACGTCAAAAATTGCGCCTCTTATTAAAAATAATTTTGGATTTAAAACGACATTTGTTACTGATGGTAATTCACCACAAGAATTTGATGGCGGTTATTTAAAAATAAACGGGGATTTGCATGAAAAAATAATTTTATTTCCCCTTCTAACAAAATTATTTTTAAGTGTAAATGAGACTTCATTTTATCTTATAGGGAAAGGAGATCCGTTAACGTATAAAATAGGAACGGCTAAAAACATTAACCTAAGTTACATATATATAAAACAAATGCTTTCAATTTGGATTGATAGAAAGAACAATGACAGGCCATTTATGACATATCCTAATGGCGATATTGTTTATGGCGAGGTTAGACCTGAATATGAAACATTGATGCGTATTCTTGAATCAAGAAACAGCAAACAGACTAAGATGTAGTCATTCAGACTTAATCTGACAGTCGCCCACTTTGATTTAGTGCCTGTCAGATTAAATAAACTGCACGATGTTTTTAAACAAGATGTTAACCAAGATGAATTATTGAAACACGCTCTTGAGCGATACAAGGAAGGCATCCATGAAATTTCTCTGTAATAAAAGCGCATTATCCTCCCTGCTTGCTGTGTTTTTCATACAAGGATGCGCGCAAAG
Organism: Xenorhabdus aichiensis; assembly: GCF_028598775.1. NCBI lineage: Bacteria > Pseudomonadati > Pseudomonadota > Gammaproteobacteria > Enterobacterales > Morganellaceae > Xenorhabdus > Xenorhabdus aichiensis. The sequence goes on along the minus strand of NZ_JAQRFO010000053.1, from coordinate 27,332 downwards.
CGGATCATTCTCTCCACCGATTAATGGAGAGAATATTCATTTTATGTCCACTATTCCCGATGAGTTGGATGCCTTACCCATTTCAGCCATGTATCGTTCTAAAATTTGCCGCAAAAAACAACTAACCGCGAATATGAAATGACCTTCAAAAAAGTGTCCGGTTTTTCTTGAGCAGAACATCTGGCGGCGATTCAAGTTGTCAGGCGAGACTTCTTTAGCGGCTTTATCGCATAAGTGCCCCAAGCTTTTTTATGCTCTCACTGTTTCGGCATGCACCAAAACATTGTTCTTGGAACAGGCTTTACGTCAATTTCTTATCCAGAATTAGGGTAAATTAAGGATTTATTATTTTTTTGCACAAAAAAATATCAACGTGTATTATGTGTAAAATACATTCGTAAGGATTATCTATGTCATTTCTTTCTTTTTCATTCTCTCCTATTTGGCTATCTTTTATTAGTTTCATTATCTTCATACATGTTAATGCAAATAAATCTAGCATTACCGTAAATATAATTGCCTTGGTGATAATTTCTTTTTCCATTTGTTTTGTTTATCCATTTACTAACATTTTCATTACTGAAAAATATTTTTATTTTGACAAGTTTATTGTTTTTTGTTTATTATCTTCCGCGATATCTATGTTCATAAATCTGATAATACTTTACATATATAGGATAATAATAAATGAAAGAACTATTACCAAATGAATTAACAATTATATCAGGGGCTGGTGATGCATCGGATAAACTAACAGAAAATGTAGCTTGGGGAGCTGGTATAGGCGCCGCTACGGGTCGTGTATTAAATAGTTAGATCGTTTATTAAAAATAGTTCTCACGCTCAATGAAAGTGCCAATCACTTTATCGTGCATTTCCGCCGATTTAGAATACCCTATCGTTTTTCGATTCAGTCTTTTTATCCGGGTTCGATGCGTTAAATTATTTCTTTCTAAACGTTGGGTGAATGTCTTCCCCGTCAAGAGGAAGCGTTGTCATGACGGTGCTTGTGGCCACTTACAGGACACGGGCGGTGTCGAGGATCCCTCCGTTATTCATTGCCATATTGATAATCTGCTCTTTAACACCGGGTTTGCAGACTTGATAGGTGTATTCCAACTAAAAGACCTTACAGCAGGCATAACAGCGATAACGAGGGATGGCCACCATTTCCTTTTCCATGCCCCCCACCCTGCTAAAAATACACAAATTAATGGAAAATAAAATCCTAGCCATAATATAAATCAAAATAATTAGAGTAGCAGTCAAAAAAACTAACGGTGTTAAATAACCTGCTTAGCCATAAAGGTAATTTTTATTTCAACTTTCAGTAATACCTATATTTGGTATTACTGAAAATAGTTACACCAATACAATCCAAGATACCTTGTAAAGATCAGAGAGATTTCGGATTGGTAGAGATAATTATCTATCAGATAAAGATAAACATCAATTATCTGAATACACGGTGTAACTCAGCATTATTTTATAAGGTGATGAAAGAGAACAAAAAATCTATCAAGAATATTAGGATTTACAGTTACTCCACTTGTACAAGTGGGACATAGGAAATCGGGTAACAAAGTTGAACACCTAAAATATCATTCCTCCCTAAAAGAACACACATAATTAACCGTAAATCAATCCCTTACTAATTAATAAAAAATGTTATTATTACAAATGTATCAAATATTTTATTTTAATATGCAAACAAATATTAATTGACAAAAGTTTATTACGATGATTAAAATAAGTTATCACTACCACTATTGACGCATATTAAAAAATGATTGCAACCTTAATATTTGTTCATTTTCTGGCTTTTCTTTCTTTTGGGCCAAATTTTTTCTACGTGATGACATCATCATTAAATAATGAAGAAAAATTAAAATCTGTATTAGTGGTTACATTTGGAATTGTAATTTGGTCAATTTTATCTGTTCTAAGCTTATCAATAATAATCAAAAATAAAGAAATAATACATTTAATTACTATGGCAGGATTTATATATCTATTTTATTTATCACTAAAAACATTTAATAACCGAAAAGAAAAAATAAAAAAATCTATTAATTATAATTTTTTAGGTGGACTCATAACAAACCCTAAGTCAATAATTTATTTCACAAGTATATTGTATATATAATATGGGTTGAATGATTTATTTGGCTCTATTTCTTTCTCTATAGTATATTAGAATAAAAAACCGTAGGTATTTACAACAAAAATAAAGAAATCATAGATGTTTTAATAGCTATATTATTAGCAAAAATGGATAAATATGACCGGCTAAAATATAAAATATTTGTTGTTTTAAAATGATCATATATAGAAATTAAATTCTAATTTTACAGAAAAATTATCTAAAGAAATATTTAATAACATGGTTAAATAAAAAATAACACAATAACTATATATGTTGATCAAGATTATTGGAATTTATGTTCACGACTACATAGTGCTGATCATTTAGTAGCATTAACTTTGAGCAACATGATCAGCTGTAATGGAGTAATAATCTTGGACACCTCACAAGGCGTTGGTGCATGCCTTTTAGCACTTAAAAGTTTTACTTGGGGGCAGTTGTTGGCGATTCTAGCTGTTATTACCACTATCATTCTGTATCTTATGCGTATCAGTGAATATGATACTTATCACTGACTGTTAAATCAGAATCCAGTTTCGTCAGTGGAAATTCAAATAGTTGTAATAGTTACTATTACATGTTCAATTATTTTTACAACAATAAGTTAACAATTATTATGGCATACCGTTTATCATCTAAAAATATTTTGGCATTGGGCTTTATGACCTTTGCCCTATTCATCGGGGCAGGAAATATCATTTCCCCGCCTATGATTGGCCTGCAAGCGGGTAAGCATGTTTCGAACGCTGCTGCGGGTTTTTTGCTTATGGCTGTGGGCCTAAGTACATGTGCTGACACTGTATCTATTCGGGGGTTAGCATGAGTCAACAATGGACATCCCGTCTGGGGCACGTATTAGCAGCAACCGGATCTGCCGTTGGCATTGGTGCCATCTGGAAATTCTCGTATGTTTCAGCAACAAATGGTGGCGGTGCATTTCTGGTTGTATTTTTATTGTTTAGCTTTGTGATTGGATTAGCGATTCTGTTAGCTGAAAACATACTGGGAAGCAGTACGGGCGAAGTGGCCATTAATGCGTTTAAAAAATTACTTGGTAAACACTGGGGGTGGGTTGGCTTTATAGGTATATTCAGTTCATGGTGTATCTATAGCTTCTACAGTGTTGTCGGTGGTTGGACCATAGGTTACACAGTGATGGCGAGTACAGGAAAGTTGAATATTACAGACATTTCTCAACTGACATCTATTTTCACCAATTTCATCAGCAATCCATGGTGGCCGATAATCACACATCTGATATTTTCAGGATTAACCTGTTTCGTAGTATTATCTGGTGTGCAAAAAGGTTTGGAAAAGTCAGTTAAGGTCATGATGCCACTGTTATTCTTGATCATGATAGTGTTAATTATTGTCGGCATCCGTTTACCTGGTTCATCAGAAGGACTAAAATTATTCTTATACCCAGACTTCAGTAGTTTGACCGGAAAAGGTGTTTTAGATGCATTAGGGTTGGCATTTTTTTCACTGTCTATCGGTTTGGGGATCCACATTACGTACAGCTCCTATTTGCCTAATAACAAAGGTATTGGTAAATCGAGTATCTGGGTTGTAATCCTCTCCTGTTTGGTCTGTATATTGGCTGGCCTGATGATTTTTCCTGCTTTGGCCGCTGCTGGTTTAAAACCAAATGCGGGACCCGGATTAACGTTTATGACGATGCCAATTTATTTCGCCAATCTTCCTGGTGGCTCAATCTTAGCAGTCACTTTCTTTTTATTATTATTAATGGCCGCACTAACCTCATCAATTTCACTACTTGAGCACATTGTTGCTTATGTTCAGACGCGTTTTCAGTGGTCGCGTCGTAAAGCAAGCTTAATAGTCACGGCATCGATTATGTTAATGGGGATCCCTGTTTCCTTATCTTTTGGCCCTCTAAGTCACGTCACATTAGGTGGAAAATCCATCTTCGACATGCTGGACTTTATTACTTCCAATGTTCTCATGCCATTGTTCGGGATTATCATTTGCCTCGTATTTGGCTGGTCACGTAAGGTCAATGCACTAATACCGGATAATATGTCATCGTGGAACCGTCAGTGTTTACTGTTTATATGGAGATATGTCGGACCTTTATGTATCGGAGCGATTTTGGTCCACGGACTTATTTAATTGTGTTAAGTGTTGGGATATTATAATTCTTTTAATAAGTCGATTATTAAAATAATCGACTTATTAACCTGGTGGTGATTTAGATCGGAGTTTATGTAGCTGCAAGCCGCATAAACTCTGGATCTGTGACGACATAGATTGCCGCCGGGTTAATAATATTACAAAAATACAGTGATTGTAACCAATAACCTCACTTGTAAAACTACAACCAGCTTATTAATGTATTTTAAAATAGTGGAGGAATAAAAACATGGAAGCAAAAGCAACTCAGCCTCACAATAAAAGAAAAATCAATTTTCTTTCTGATATATTTGCATTAAATACCTTTTGCTATATTATTTCTTTGCCAATTGAGCTTGGCTTTGCGCAAATGAGTTTTTCAACACATTTGCATACCCGTTTTATTGGACTTTTCATCATTACGACAACTGCCAGACCTTTTGGTATTTGGCGAGATTGGATTTTCAAAAAATTCAAAATTTCTAATGAGGACAAAGGAATAAAACCTTACCTGGTTGATACTTTAGCCTATCTTTCATTTGAGATGCCTTTATATATTACCAATCTTACGATTAGTGGGGCTTCTTTAGAACAGATGATTAAAAGTATTCTTTTCTTTGCTTTCATTGCCGGCATGGTGGGACGCCCATACGGTATTTATAGAAATTTCATCAGATGCAAAATATTTAAACTTGACTCTAGTTTATAAAAAGGAAACTTAATAGATGGAAAGAACATTCCCTTTACTGGAAAAACTTAGGAATAGTGTTGTTGTTGACTGCGGTCATATCATCATATCTGGAACAAGTAAAAAATACCGTTTCGGTTTAAATGGAAATTGTAGCGAAGGGGAATTACTCTCTTTCAGAACAGGAATAAATCTTGTATCCAGCCTTAGACAATTAAATAAAAAAGCAACGTTGAACCTCTATCTTTCTGATCTTTCCGGAATAAGTGGAGGTAATGAAGAAAGATATGCTATATATGAAAAAATCAAATCTGGAGATAAATGTCAGTTTATTCCAAAAGAGTATATTTCACTGTTGGAAGATGCTGGATTTAATGAACATGACATTGAAATAAACCTCCAGTCAAAGGGAAATGAAAGGTTTAAAAAGATTATAAAAAAAACGATGTCAAGGATATCCAGTGAAAAAAGTAAAAATGACTATAGAAAGTCACTTTACTCTGAATATAGCGCTTTATTTCTCACAAATAAAGCCAAGGAGATTTTCTCAATCACCACACCCTTTTTATTTAATCATTTAGATGAAAATGAGTATTTTAATGGTAACTGGTGGGCTAATGACGATACCACAATAAGGGATTCATGGCTAAAGGATTTACCATTTTTGAAAATCAAGAAAAATCCATTTGTCAATTTATATGAAAGCGGAGGTAAAGTTCTTTGTCCTGCTACATATAGTGGACTTTTATCTCATTATAACAATGATGATGATCATATAGCTGTATATTCAAGGCGAGATGATCCGTTTGTAGGGGAAAAGGTCATAAGAGGAGTCATTGCTTCTAATATTCTTGATAAAGATTTCTCAAGAAATTGTTTGCAAGTGATACTCTCTAACTACGATGAACAAGAATTATCAATTATATGTAAAGATACCATCAAAAAAACAAATGAAGATTTTAATGATTTTTTAAATAAGATTAATCAAATCCAAAATTCAAAAGGACTTGTGTTATTATGAAACTCGAATATATCTATCTTGATAATGCTGCAACAACAATCCCTCTTGAACATAGATTTGCAAAAAGAACATTTATAGCTAATCCATCCAGTTCACATTTGTTAGGGAGGCAAGCCCGTAAATTCCTTGATGACACTAAAATGCTGTTATGTGATAAATTCGGAGGTAAACCATACAATTATATTTTTAACTCAGGGGCTACTGAATCCGCAAACTTTATTATTCAGGGGATCTGTAAACATATAATAAGCAGAGGATTAGAAAGAAATGAGATAATTATTTCAGAAATAGAACATCCTGCAATATTTAACACAGCAAAAAAAATGGAATCATTAGGCTTTAAAGTCAGAGTGATTCCGGTAGATAGCAATGGTGTTATAAAAATTGAAGATGCTTTAGCGTTCCTCAATCAGAGGACGGCGATGGTTTGTGTCATGTCCGTAAATAATGAAACTGGAGTCATTCAGCCATTGAACTCATTATTTAGCCGGATTAAGGATTTTAGCAAAAATATAATAACAGTATGTGATGCTGTACAGGCGGTTTTTAAAGGAGTAACACTCCCTCTCCTTACTCATACTGATTGTTTCTTCGCATCAGGGCATAAAATAGGTGCCAATAAAGGTATTGGGTTCCTCTATATGAATGCAGGTGTCTTTGTTGAGCCACTGATGTATGGCGGTGGGCAAGAGGAAGGTCTCCGTTCTGGAACTGAAAATATGGATGGGATTGGTTCTTTACATGATTCCATCATGTACCACACTCAGAATGAAGAAAATATAAAAATTCATTTAAAAGATTTATCAGGAAAACTTTATTCGTGTTTAAACAAACTGGGTATTGTTTTTAGTGTAAATACTTCGGATGCAGAGAAAAGTGACTATATTCACTCTGTTTCATTCGACAATTTGCCCTCAGCTCAATTGGCTGAATTTTTATCGATAAATGGGATTTTTGTATCTAGGGGTTCTGCATGCAGTAGCACATCAACTCAGACATCTCGCGTTTTGTCTGCTATGGGGCTGAACATGCAATGTATTTCCTCAACAATACGCATTTCATTTTCTCCCCTCAATTATGTTCATGAAGTAGAACTGTTATGTAATAAAATATCGGAATTTAAGAACTCAAGATTATGAGTAACAAGGGTGAATAATGAAGAGTATTGCCATCATAGGTGAAGGGTTGGGAGGAATCTCAGCGTTCTCACAGCTCGTTGAAAACCAGGTTATTGGGTATCACGAAGCGGGATGATGCTGTCTCCCTATGAATGGTAAATGATTTGATTATTTTGTTTAAAATGTTATCAAATTCACATAATCATAAATATTAGGTTTATTTCTATTATTATTTTTAGCAGAATCCACGGTCTTTTAATGCTTTTAAAATAAAAAAATTGCTTGTATGGCGGGAAAAACAACATTATGAAAATTAAAACTCTTGTTGCAGTAGCAGTTTCTGCTGTAATTCTGACAGGTTGTACGAATATTAATCATGGAATGCTGGCTAGCTCCGGAATGCAATTATTCCAGGCGGCGACGCTAAGTGATTCTGATGTCAAACAGTTATCTGACCAAGCATGTAAGGACATGGATGCACAGAATAAAACTGCACCGGCATCCAGCCAATACACTAAACGTCTGAACAAAATCGCCAAAGCATTAGGTAGCGAAGTTAACGGTACGCCGGTTAACTATAAAGTTTATCTGACTGATGACGTGAACGCATGGGCAATGGCTAACGGTTGTGTGCGTGTATACAGCGGCCTAATGAACATGATGAACGATAATGAAGTCGAAGGCGTTCTGGGCCATGAAATGGGTCACGTTGCACTGGGCCACTCCCGTAAAGCAATGCAGATTGCTTATGCTACAGTTGCTGCACGTACCGCAGCTACATCAGCCGGTGGTGTAGCAGCACAGCTGAGCGATTCTCAATTTGCAGCACTGGGTGAAAAACTGATCAACTCGCAGTTCTCACAGCATCAGGAAAGTCAGGCTGATGACTTCTCTTATGATCTGCTGAAAAAACGCAGTATCAACACTGGAGGTTTAGCAACCAGCTTCGAGAAACTGGCTAAACTGGGCAGTGGTAAAGCCAGCATGTTTGATTCACACCCGCCTTCACAGGAGCGTGCTCAACACGTTCGTGATCGTATCGCAGCAGACAAGAAATAATAAGTTCTGTACAGATTGTAGCGGTGTCAGTGGCACCGCTTTTAAACAAATAAACCCCGGGACGAATCGTTCCACACGGTTTAAAGTGAAAGACAGTTGCTCATTACACGCCCTATAGGAATATTTGGGATCCGCTCGGAAAATGGAGCCCCTAATCCTACAAACCGACAAAAGTTCGATTTATTCAACAAAGCACAATTATAATGGCATGCGGTATTCAATCACGCCCGATTTTTCAGCAACCCAATTGTAAAGACGCTGACCACGTAGATTGGTTTCTTGAGTATGCCAGTATAACCGCCCACAATTTTGTTTTTGTGCTTCACGCTGGACAAATTCAATCAGATTTCTACCAACATGACGCCCTCTGACCTCCGGTGAAACAAAGAGATCTTCAAGGTAACAAAAATCAGTTTCAGCCCACGTCGAACGGTGATAAAGGTAATGGACAAAACCAAGGATTTTATCGCCTTCTAATGCTACCGCACAGTACATAGGTTCTTCTGCATCAAAAAAGCGAGCCCATGTTTTTGCAGTGATATCTTTCGTTAAATCAACCTCATAAAACTCCTGATACGCACGCCAATAAACCAGCCATTGTGGATAGTGTTCTGGGGAAATAAATTTAACGGTAACAGGTAATAGATTATTGCTCATGATAAAGATCCTTAAATTAAAAACCCATCTCATTTGATTTTTATGGGAAAAATCATCGTGACGAAATGATGGCGCAATATTACAACTCCATTTGGCACTTAATAAGATACACTTTTATTATTTTTTCAGGATCCACTTTGCGATGGCGCGTAAACTACAAGCACAATTTCCGCATTTGCTCTTAGACGCTGGTTACATCAAAGATCAGGTTTACCACACCATAAGAAATGCCATCCTTGACGGCAGGCTCACCGAGAATACCAAAATTCCATCTACAAGAGCGCTGGCTGAAATGATGTCAATTTCACGCAACTCCGTAATTGCCGGTTTTGACCGCCTGACCGATGAAGGATATCTGATAGCGCGTAAAGGTTCAGGAACCTATGTATCGACCACAATTCCTGATGAATTGGTCATTGCGAACCGCTCTCATAAGTGCCAAGAAAAAAAGGTGACTTCAGCATTAAATCTCAGCGCTACGACGAATATGCTGATGCCGTTCTGGGAAAAAGCACAACTGGCGACCGACCAATACCCCATATTTAATATCGGCGTAGGTTGTGTGGATCAGTTTCCCCATGAGTTATGGGGGCAGTTAACCGGCAGGGTATGGCGCCACTCTAAAAAAACGATTGAACAATTTAGTCGGCCTGATGGTTACCCATTACTTAAAAAAGTGTTAGCCGATTACGTTCACTCTACCCGTGGCGTAAATTGTCGAGAAGAGCAAATTATTATTGTTAACGGTACTCAGCAGGCGATAAATTTAACTGCACGGGTATTATTACACCAAGATGATAAAGTCTGGTTAGATGACCCCGGCTATGACAGTGCCAGAGCAATATTCACCGCGATGGGGGCACAAATTGCCCCTATTCCTTCCGATGAACAGGGGATGAATGTTTCTTATGGTGCCGCGAATCATCCTGATGCAAGATTGGTTTATACCTCCCCTTCCCATCAATTTCCGTTAGGAACGACATTAACGCTATCACGGCGTCTAGCGCTTCTTGACTGGGCCAATCAACACAATGCATGGATTTTTGAGGACGACTATAATAGTGAGTTCCGCTATTTTTCTAAACCCATTCAGGCATTACAAGGACTGGATACAACACAACGGGTCATTTACGCAGGCACATTCTCAAAAATGATGTACCCCGGTTTGCGCATCGGATTTTTAGTGGTTCCTGAGCCATTAATTAATGCGTTTACCATGATGAAATATTACAGTGATACCCACTCAGGTTATCTGGAACAGGCGGTATTAGCACATTTCATCCAAGAAGGCCATTACGCCCGCCACGTACGTCGCGTCAGAAAAATATGCTATGAAAGACAAACCGCGCTATTTGATGCCATAAACAGATACCTTCCCCATGTTTTCGATATGAATATAACTGACTCAGGCATACATATGGTATGTCGGTTAAAAGACGGTTTTAATGAAGAAGAGATTATTACACATTGCAGGCAATTAAATTTAGGGGCGCAACCATTATCACGCTACTGCATTCATTCTTTTTCTGATAAAGCTATTCTTTTTGGCTATGCCGCCCATACCCCAACTGAAATTAACGAAAATATAAAACGACTGGCGAATTTTGTCGGTTGAGATTTCTGGCGCAATTGAACGAAAAACGCCGCTAAGGAGAATGTCAGCCGGAACTGCCGACATTTCCGTAACAAAGTGCCCGGATTTATTAAAGTATAACAAGGGTGACTGATCCTCTAAATACAGTCAGTCATTAATCATTTATGTATGAGTAAAAATTCACAAAAAAATTCTATCAACGTGTATCCACCGTTACCGTAGCATAAATTCACGCTCATCCAGTTGTACCAAAAAAATATTGTTTACGCTTTATTATGTGCATTGGATTTCCAACGATATTTTGGCCAACGGAAACTAAACATTACCATCAGCAATGTTAATGGCCAGCCACCAATAAAAATAATTGTATCAATAGGCACACTATTTTGACGTGAAAGCATATAGATTCCGAAAGCTTTCAATAAAAAAACCAACATCCAGACTATGGAAACTTCATGCCAAACTCTGGTATACAACGCTGTACCATAAGCAGGAATATTCTTCAGTCTCGGCATAGCTTGTTCAGCCATTGTTTGTATAACGGGTTGCCCCATGAAGGAATAAAAGCTGAATACCACCACGACAGAAAGAGCACCACTGATAGATAAAAAGACATTTTCTTTACTAATGTTAAACAAAGTATATCCATGAAGGTAAAGGTAGTGACTCACCCCTGAGACTATAATTAGGGCGATAATAGCTAAAGATCCTCTCCGTCTGCTAAACAACTGCACGCCCCCCGAATAAAGCGCAACCATCAACACAGCAATACCTGCACCCATTATCCAAAATATGATGTTGTAAAGTACAATGGGGATAATAATAGTCATTAGCGCATCACGTGATAATAAGTAATGCCAAATAGTCATTGGTTTTTGTTGATTCATTATGATTTCTTCCTGGTTAAATATAAGTAAAAATCATGATTGGAAAATAATACCAAAAAATTGTCATCAGCATTATTCCTCCCATGATTAAAAACAGATCGTTAAAAGCCATAATTTCAGCTTACCTCGCTATCCGCTGACCCAAAATAGCCATAAAACCACCCATTAACCCACCAGCAATAGCACACCATTGACGGCGAGTCAGTTGAGATCGTTCTGACCCCATTGTTATAACGTCACTCCTCATGGAAGAACTTCCCGAAGCTGGTTAGCAATATGAGTGATATAGGGCTCTTGCATCATGGAAACATGATTGCCCATCGCATTGATGATTTTTAAACGATCATAAGACAATGGTTGCCAGCCTAACCCTGACTCATCCAGTTTTATGCGTCCGGGTAGCGTTTCTTCTGCTTCTACTACCAAAATTTTTCCAGGGTAGATTTTCCCTTGGTATTGATCTGTAGCATGAATATGTGCACGCAGAATGACTAAGAAATACTGGAATTCCCTGTTGCTGATATTATCTGGCACTAAATGAACCCGTTTGAATTCTGCCAGGAATAGTTCTGATCTTTGTACCTCTGACATTTCCGCTAACACTGAACAGGAAATATTAAGTGACGTACCGAGAAACAGCTCCACCTTACGTACAAAACGCACCAATCTCTCGTCTTTATTCATTTGAACTGAATTATCAATGTTTACTTGAGGTGCGGGTTGATCCAGTACCAGCACCGTAGGCGCTACCCCTGTTTTCTGAACTAACTGCTGAGCCATTTCAAAAGCGATCGTGGCTCCAAGTGACCATCCCCCTAATACCAATCTTGTTCGCTGGATAAGACTTCCAGATTGAGTCAGATAAAATTCGGCCAGTGATTTGATATCATGGTTATAAGGGGCATCCTGACTAAAGTTTGCTACCTGTAGACCATAGGCCGGATAATCAGCCCCCATTTCCCGCACTAATGGGTGATAACACAAAATATTACCCCCTGCCGGGTGGATCATCAGCAAGGTTGGTTTATTGTCTGGAAGACCATAATTAAACATCACTAATGGCGAAGCCATCGAGGGAGCCGTCTGTTCTAATAAAGCTGCCAGTTGGCTAATATTGCTGTTTTCAAATAGTTGCCCTAGTGATAAAGAAGAACCAAATTGGTGATTTACTTCAATAATCAGTTGTAATGCATTAATAGAATTCCCCCCAAGGCTGAAAAAACTTTTCTGGGTATCAACCTTGTTACATTCGAGCACCGCACAATAAATATCATGTAGTCGATGTTCTGTTTCACTTTTTGGCTCTTGTGTACACTGGCGAGTATCGGGTCTCAGAAGGGGTAATGCGGTATAATTGATTTTTCCGCCAGAAGTAAGCGGCAGAGATTCCAACCAGATCCACTGTTCTGGTTGCATATAATGGGGTAGTTTTTTTTGTAACTCAGATTGCACTGTAGCTTGATATCTTTCCCCTACTCCGCACAGATAAGCCACCAGCGATGTTGCTCCTGTAGGCGACTGACATTGGATTACGGCGGCATTAGTCACCTCAGGAAACTGCCGTAACACATCTTCAATGACGGTTAATTCAACACGATACCCACGAACTTTGACTTGGCGGTCGATACGTCCCAAAAATTCAATGTTTCCGTCTGGCAACAAACGTCCTTTGTCACCGCTACGATAGAGGCGCTCACCAGCAAGATAAGGATGTGGGATAAAGCAATCGCGATTTTTTTCTGTACCATCAATGTATCCGGCCGCCAAATGCGCACCGCCAATATAAATTTCACCGGGTAATTTAGCAGGTACAAGTTTTTGACTGGTATCTAACACAAGGACATGGCTATCCTTCAATGGCACGCCGATAGGAAGATAGTCACTGTGTAATCTATCAAGTTCAGCGGGTACGTTATATGTCGTCACTCCAACTGTGCATTCAGTCGGACCATAATGATTGACGATACGGCAATTCGCATTGAATTCACGAATATGTTGAATCAACGACACGGGCACTTTTTCCCCGCCCAATACCAGCAAATTTTTCGGTATCAGTTTACTTGCTTCAGGTGTTCCCAATAATGCGGCCAGATGTGTTGGTGTCACCTTCATACAGTCCAATGGCGATGTCGCCAAATAATCAAACAGTTCCTGTGGATTACTGAGATGTTGTGAATGAATGACTTCTAATTGCCCTTGGTTAATCAGGGCAGGAAACAACATCGTATGTGCTAAATCGGTAGTAAAGGATGAAAACATGCCATACCGGGCTCCTGGCTGTTGATCAAGAACAGGAGTGATTGCCTGACAGTAGTGACTTAAATGGGAATGGTTAACTTGGACACCTTTAGGTTTGCCGCTACTACCAGAGGTATAAATGATATAGGCCGGGCGATCATCCATTGATTGCTCTAGCCGCGGATTACTTTCTGGCATGCCATTAAATTTTTGATTAACGTTGATACACGATATATTTGTAATTAATTCTTCACTTTCAACCAAAATATAGCGTACAGAGGCATTAGTCAGGATAAAATCGACCTGCTGCTGTGGAAGATTAATATCAACAGGCACATAACATCCTCCCGCTTTCAACACCGCCAACAAAGCCATGACACAATCTTCACTTTTTGCCATTAATAACGCTACGCGTTCTCCACAAGATAAACCCTTTGCCAATAAATAATGTGCCAAACGGTTCGCTTGCTGATTGAGTTGTTTATAGCTGAGTGTACGGCCGGCACAACGCACCGCTATTGCATTGGGAATTAAGCATGCTTGCTGCTCAAACTGTTGGTGTACCGCGGCGGGTGAAATATCAGGTGTAGGGTGACAACCAGCCAATATACTTGTGCGTTCCGTGTGGCTTAATAGCGACAACTCTCGTACTGCCAACTTGGGGTGCCCTATAAAAGCGTCAAGGATAGTGCGTAAATCTGCCAGCATACGTTGGATAGTGTCACCGTTGAACAGCGCCGTACTATAGTTCATGGTAAACAACAAACCGTCGCGTTCTTTTTCTACCCATAGGTTTAAATCTAGCTTTGCCACGCCGTAATCAATTTTCAGTGGTTGGTATTTAAATAAAGAGGTTGCTTGGTAATGCGGGAATATCTGATAGGTTAGGATTGCCTGAAATATCGGATTAACTTGAGGATTACGTACGTAAGCAATTTTATCCAAAATGTGGTTGAACGGAATATCCTGATAAACCATCGACTGCTCACACTCTTTAGCGGTGATTTGAACTAAAGTAGATAATGTGATTTCTGGATCTATTCTGAAACACAATGGTAAGGTATTCATGAACAACCCCATTATGTTTTGTGTGACAGATTGATTACGATTAGCGAAAGGAATACCAATAATGATTTCCTGTTGCCCGCTATATTTGTGCAGCAAAATCTCATAAGCGGCCAGAATAACGTGGAACTGAGTGGCGTTATTCTGTACTGCACAAGTTTGCAAACGTTGGCAAAAGTCACCATCAAAAAACAGACTCATTATCCTCCCCGCCGTATTCATTTTGGAGGGACGAGGTCGATCAGTTGCAATATTCAGTATGCCTTGCACATTACCCAGCTTTTTAGCCCAGTATTCCAGCCCTTGTTGATATTTTCCTTCAGCATGCCATTGATCTTCAGCCAGAGCATAATCTGAGAACTGTAGATTTTCTTCTACCTTCAGTGTTATTTCTCCGCTAAGCAGACTTAAATACGTTTCTATAAACTCTTTTAAAAACAGACCCACTGTCCAACCATCAGCAATAATATGGTGGAAGCTCAGTAAAAATACGTATTCATGACTATTAGTTTTAACAATATACAAATAGGCTAAAGGGCCACCGGCTAAATCAAAGCACCTATTTCCTTCTGCTTTAGCCATTGCTTCTACTTGTCGTTTTTTATCTCTTTCCGGCAAATAGGTGATGTCATCATAACGAAAATCAAATACAGCATCATCAGAGACATATTGACATAGTTCCTTTCCTGTCAGATGGAAAGTTGTACGCAAAATATCATGCTTTTGAGCTAAATACGTGAGTGCCTGCTTAACTAACCGCAGATCTATCTCATATTTAAGTTGACATGTAATGGCTAACGGAAGGCTATAAACTTTTTTATCATCAAGATATTGGTTAAGCATCCAAATATTTTTTTGGGCACTGGTCACAGGAAAATACTTTCTGTCCGGATCCGTATTTTTCTTAATGGTTTCCTTTGGAATTGAATTATCTTTTATCTTTTTCTGTCTGACCAATCTTTTTAATTCATCTAATTTCAATGACTTTAGTTCGGTGTGCTTGATATTAGCCATACTCCTATCCGCCCCTGTCTGATTAAATGTCTGTACCAGATTGACTTTTCCATTAGATATACACTGGTGGTAGCCTGAACCGATTTATTTATCCCGTAATAACTCTTCCAATTCAGAAATTATCAGTTCTGATAAACCTCTTACAGTTTGATCTTGATAGAAAAGATCAACACGAATATCGATTTCGAAGGCATTAGACACTGCCGATATAATTTGTACCGCTAACAGAGAATTACCGCCAAGCTCAGTGAAATTATCATCGACACCGATTCCATAAATACCGAGAGTCAATTGCCAAATCTTAACAATTTCTCTTTCAATATCATTTTCCGGCTCCACACACTCCACTGATAACGCAGGCCTAGTATGTATATTCCTTTCTGTCTCACTTAGCGTTTCAACAATATTATCGTTATGCTCTGGGACTGACTCATCAATCAGCTGATGAAGATCACTGGTTACCACAACCAACTGACCAAATTCCAGATGTAAAAACTGGCGTTTTAACGCATCAAGCCCTTCATAAAACAGGATATCTTTATCTGCCAGATTAACTTTTACGGGTAAAGTATCTTCCTTATTGGTCAACACATAACCAGACTCTACCGACAAATTATCTGGAGATAGTTTGATAAGCGTATACTTTTCCAGCTTCAACAACGGACTACCCTCTGTTGAGAAGAAAATAATATCCATGACAATAGAGGGATCTTGAGGTTGATAAGCCCCTTTCAATTTAACATGCGCATAGCAATCCGGACTTAATGGGGAGTAGTAGGTTACGTTGCCGTAACTGATAGGCAGAAACTCATCTTTGGTGACGTTGATTATGCCGCGAATCGATGCAGCATCGATGATAGCCGGGTGATATTGATAACGTGTAAAATCACCCGAATATGCAGGATCGAGAACTATGTGTATTAACCATTCATTATTATCTCCCTGAAACATTTCCTGATGGTTATTCCAACGATGACTTAAACAAAGGAGTCCAACCGTATCTAAATAGGCTTTTAATGGATAGAATGGAATTTTGGTTGTACAGCGAGTGCGTATGGTATCCAATGACTCTGCTGCCTGATCAGAAATAGGGTCACTTAAACCGATCACGCCCAATGCATGTTCTTGCCACTGTTTATCTAATATACCCCGGCTTTTCAGGCTGAATTTATAGCTATTATTTTCAAATATGACAAAGAGGTTTACTAATCGTGGCCAACCATTGTGGTAAATAAGTGGCTGTGTCAGAAACAGGCTTTTTACCTGCAAACTTTCGCCCGATTTGCAGTGGGTTATCCAATCGTGCAGTAAGGACAGGACAGTTGTTCCCACCAATGTAGGCTGCTGTACTAATCGGTGTTCGTTAATCACCCAATCTTCTACGGTAAGGTTAACCCTGTAGATTTCTTGCAACCCTTCACGTTTCACTAATGCCAATAGCTCGCTGTTGACTGCTTCTTGTATTGTATCTTTACGGTCTTTTTTCTGATTGCTCCAATTCACTGCCATTCCCACATCTCCCCATCTCCCCCAATTAATGGAAACGGTACGACCTTTATGATACTGGTTACGGTAGTGAGCAAAGGCATCCATAAATGCATTTCCAGAACAATAATCGATACGGCCAGCATCACCAGCAATGGAAGTAATAGAGGAAAACATAATAAAGAAATCAGGCTGTTTATCTTTCAGAAGCTCATGCAAGATTAAACTGCCAGACACCTTAGGGTTCAACACGCGGGCACAATCTGCCTTATCTTTCAGTGGGATAATTCCGCCACCGGCAATACCCGCTGTATGAAATACACCATCAATTTGTGAAAATTGTGACAACAGATCACGCATACCGCTGTAATCACAAATATCAACCTGAGCAAGGTGCACTTGATTACCGTTATCTTCCAAATATAAGATCGCAGCAATCTTCTTACTGGTTGGATCGTCAATCGGGTGCGATTGCAGCCAGGATTGCCATTCATTTCTGGCTGGTAAGCCCGTTAAATAAGTCAGGATCAATGTCGCGTTGCTAATTTCAGACAAATAACCCGCCACTAATGCCCCCAATCCCCCTAAACCTCCTGTAATAAGATACACGCCATCATCTTTCAGTGTGATTATCTGATCGGCATTATGTTGCGTTAAGTGGATTGCCTGATAATCCTCTTCCCAGCGATGACAACCTCGGTAAGCCACAAGACTACCATGAGTTAAGATATGACTTTCTGCAATCAGGTATTGGGCAATATTCTCTAGCGATATATGACTGAATACATCTATATCTATCAGATGACACTGTACTTCAGAATATTCATGATAAAGCACTCTGGCAGGCCCAATAAGCAAGGCTTTTTCCGGTGAATAGAGCTTTTCATCAGCAATACTGAAAATATTGTTTGTTACAAACAGTAAATGTAAATTTTCCAACAAATTTTCACTGATTAATGCTTGCTGTAGGTAAAGCGGGCTGTAAAAGGTATTTATATATAATGAATCACAATAATCCAGAAACTGGGGTTCTACTATCTCTGGTGATAGGTTCCATAGATTAACAATACGGGTTGGCCGTAAACCTTGCGCCTTAATGCTTTGTAAAAGAAGAATATAATCCCCTTGAGTTTCTGGTGAAATAACATAGCTTCCTGAGTCGTGGTTTTCTTGGTATTGATGCCCCTGACAAACAGTCAGCACCTTATGCCCAGAATTTGTTAATTGCCGTTGAATACGTTCAGCAACCCCCATTTCGTCGACAAACAGTAACCAGCATTCCGTCTCAGGATTAATAAATTGACTTTCCATAAATTTGGCAGGAATAGTTTGCTTCCACCTTGGGATATAGAACCAATCACCAATATCGGCTTTCTTACGTTTACGGGCATTAACTGACTGGGTATCGTATGCGCCAGCGCCATTCTGGTTATGGTTAATGTCAGGTAATTTGAACTCCTTGCGTTCAAAAGGATAACCCGGCAGAGGCAGACGTAAACGGCGTTTTCCGGTGTAAAAACCCTCCCAAGCAACGGCAATACCACAAGCCCATAAATTACCTAATGCCATGAGCAAGGACTCCCCAGTCATCGCAATATCTTTTGCAATGGGTAGCGAAGCATAAATGAAAACGCCACTCTGTGATTTGATATGTTGCCTGGCCGCTGATTCCAGAGAACGACCAGGGCCGACTTCAAGAAAAATAAAATCCTGATCGTCTTTAGTTATCAGTGTATTGAACGCATGGGAGAACAATACAGGATTACGTACATGTCTGACCCAGTAGTTACTGTCTTTAGCTAATGAATCCGTCATCCATTCGCCAGTTACCGTCGAAATAAATGGAATGCGTGGTGAATGTAAATCAATATTATCAATGATTTCTTTGAACGCAGGGAGTATGGGTTCCATCATATAAGAATGGAAGCCATGTGAAGTGTCCAATGGTTTGCAAAAGATATTGTTATCTGCCAACTGCTTTTGGAAACGTATGGCTTCGTCTGTCTCTCCTGCCACGACACACAGGCCAGGATAATTGACGGCGGCAATTTCCAATTTGTAGCCTTGGATTTGGGCACTCAGAGCCTTCTCATCCATCAGTACTGCCAACATGCTGCCTGTCGGTAACCCTTGTACAAGTTTCCCCCTTAATGCGACTGCCTTTAAGGCATCTTCCAGTGAGAACACGCCAGAAATACAGGCAGCAACATATTCTCCGACACTGTGACCAATCATTACATCTGGTTTTATGCCCCAAGAGAGCCATAATTGCGCCAGACTATATTCCACAACGAACAATGCAGGTTGAGTAAATTGAGTTTCATTGATACGTTCTTTTTCAGAACTGTTTTCTTCTTGGAAAATAATGGATTGTAGATTAAGCCCAAGAATTGGCTCCAGATATTGACAACAATAATCCATGATTTCCCTAAACACACTGTAGGTAATATAAAGATCATGGGCCATATTGATATATTGATTACCTTGTCCCGGGAACATAAATACCACGGACTTAGACGATTTTTCTGGTAAGTGAATTATCGGGGAGGGTTGTTCAAGTTTCTCCAATAATTTATCACGATTATTTCCTATCAGTACTGTGCTGTGAGAAAAGTGTTTACGGCCAATTTGTAAGGTATAAGCGACATCAGATAAATTAATCTCTTCGTGATTTTTCAGATAATCACACATACGCTGCTTCATCATTTCCAGTGCAGCGGTACTTTTGGCAGAGAAAGGCAGCATTATCAGGCCTTCATACGGATCACTAGGAATTGTGTCAGGTGCGCTTTCAAGAATCACGCAGGCATTCGTTCCCCCCACACCGAATGAATTCACTAAAGCACGATGAGGTATATCAGATGCTTCCAGTATATGCAGCTTAGTATTCATCACAAACGGGCTAGTCTTGAAGTCAATGTGGGGATTCGGTGACATATAATGTAATGAAGCGGGTAGCTTCCCATTTTCCAGAGCAAGAGAAGCCTTAATCAAACTGGCTATGCCAGAAGCGGCATCAGTGTGGCCAATATTGGTCTTAACTGACCCCATACGACAAAACTGAGTTTTATCTGTGAATTCCCGAAAAGTTTGGCTCAATGAAGTAAATTCTATTGGGTCTCCCAATGTCGTTGCCGTGCCATGAGCTTCCACAAAACTGATGGTTACCGGTTCTATCTGCGCGTTAATAATCGCTTGTTTAGCCACTGCGATCTGCCCTTGGATACTGGGTGCGGTATAGCCGACTTTCGTATTTCCGTCGTTATTAATTGCGCCGCCTTTCAGCACTGCATAAATATGATCACCATCATTTACTGCATCTTTTAGTCGTTTCAACACAACGACCCCGGCACCTCGGCTAAATACAGTGCCATTCGCCCGAGAGTCAAATGCATAACAGCGGCCATCAGCCGATTCCATACCGCCCTGCATATAGGGGTAACCTCTGCGCTCGGGTATATCGATAGAAACGCCCCCTGCAATCACCAGATCACTTTCTCTATTCAATAAACTATTGATGCCCATCACCACAGCGACCATCGATGTCGAACAAGCCGTCTGGACGTTAATACTCGGCCCTTGCAGGTTAAGTTTGTACGAAACCCGCGTTGTGACGTAGTCTTTGTCGTTATTAGTGACGATTGAAGCGCCGCTGGTATATTTCAGCACATCAGGGTGTTTATGCACTGTATTCAGATGCCATGCAGTACCCGTACCACCAAACACGCCGACTTTGCCAGCATAAGTATCAGGAACATAACCTGCATCTTCAAACGCATGCCAACAACATTCTAGAAAGACCCGATGTTGCGGATCCATAATTTCGGCATCTCGGGGGGTGATATCAAAAAAATTAGCGTCAAAGTGCAGAGCATTGCCTAAAATACCACGGCGACGTATATAATTTGCTGAGGCTAACACTTCCTCTTCTACGCCAGATGCCCGCAGCTCTTCTTCACTGAATGTACTAATGCTCTCAATATTGTCTAATAAATTTTGCCAAAATAGAGTGACATCTTCAGCACCCGGAAAACGAGCTGACATGCCCACAATGGCAATATCTTTCTCGCGCAATTTTGTTTGATCTTTCATTTTGTTATCTCACTATACGTAATCAAGTTACAATGAATTATTCCTTCTCTCTCAAAATACCCGCACGCTTTTCACAAATATACCTACTCAGCATTTGTACTGATGGATACTGAAATAAATCCATTATTGAAATAGGGACAGAGAATTTTTTCTTAATTTGCCTATATACCTTTGACATGAGTAAAGAGTTCCCCCCAATATCAAAAAAATTATCCTGCTTCGAAAAATTCCGGTTGTTCAGTACAGGTTTCCAGATTGAAATTATTATTTCCTCAATGCCTGTATTTAAGTTCTCATCAACAAAATACTTATTATTTTCATTCACATATAAACTAAAATTTGATTTATCTATTTTTCCATTCGGGTGAACCGGAATTTTATCTAATTCAATAAAACAAGAAGGTAACATAAAGTAAGGTAAAAATTTTAATAGATATTTTTTTATATCCTGAACGTTAACGGATTGTTGATGATGTAATACATAATATGCAGATAATGATGAACTTTTATTTGCTGGGGGATCGCCAATCACTACGGCAGCATGAGTGATATAGGGGTGGGACAAAAGGTGCCTTTCTATTTCTTCCAGTTCAATACGATATCCTCGCATTTTTATCTGATCATCGATTCTGCCTATAAATTCCAATATATTATCAGGGCGTTGTTTTACTAAATCCCCCGTACGATACATTTTTTGGTTGCTACAACAGGAAAAAGAGTCGCTAACAAAACATTTTTGGGTCAGTGACTCCTCGTAGAGATACCCTTTAGCCAAGATATCTCCGGCTAAATAAAGTTCGCCGCACTCACCCACTGCAACGGGTTGAAAATATTCATTCAGAACATAGGTACGAGCATGTGGAATGGCTTTACCAATCGGTACTGTTTTTTCTTTCTCTCCCGCCCGGCAATACCAGTGACAAGCAAAAATTGTTGCTTCAGTTGGCCCATATAGATTGTGAATCTGCCCCTTAAATTGCTCAGTTAACTCATTAACTAAGGATTGATCAAGCACTTCTCCACCGGCAAATAGATGTTTTAGCGATGGGCAGCCTGACAATACATTAGCGCCGGCAATTGTTCTTAATGCCGTAGGAACAAATTGAGCGACTGTTACATGGTGTCGGGTAATGAATTTTGCCATTAGAAATGGATCGAATTTAATCTCTTCTGTAATTAATGCGCAGCTTGCACCGGCAATTAATGGCCAGAAAATTTCCCAAACGGAAACATCAAAACTAAAAGTAGATTGGTTAAGCACTACGTCTTCATACTTTAAGATAAACTCGCTTTGCATCCATTCCAAATAATTAACAACAGTCCGGTGACTCACCATCACACCTTTAGGGACTCCTGTTGATCCAGATGTGTACATGACATAACACAGATGGTCATCATTCACCTTGGGGAGTGTCAGTTGATTATTAAGCGTTAAATTGAGTGTTTTAATATTAATAAAATCACAGTCGCATTGAAGCAACGTTAATATTTGTTCATTATCAGTAATAATAAATGCTGTTTTAGAATGACTAATCATATATGTCAGGCGTTCATGAGGATAATAGGGGTCTAATGGTAAGTAACATCCTCCTGCTTTCAATATTCCTAACAAACTGATTACCAAATCAATTCCTTTATTAATATAAACACCAACAATATCACCGGATTTTACACCATGTTTAATTAAATAATCAGCTAATGCATTAGAACGTTGTTCTAATTGTTGATACGTTATTATATTTTCATCACACCTAAGCGCAATTAAATCGGGTGTCTTATTTGTTTGCAGTAAGACCTTAGAGTGAATAATTTTTTCAGATGCCATGTGCTTTTCCTATAGATACATTAACTATTTAACACACATTTTCTGAGAGTATTTATCGATTACTCATCAAATATCATTTCCGATAATAAAGAGTGATATTTTTCAGATAACTCTTTTATTTCATCTATGTTAAATACATTCTTAGCGTAGTTGAAACAGAGCGAAAAAGATTTTCCCTCATTGACCGAAAGTGTCAGTTCGAATCTGGCTTGTTTATTCATAATATAGCCGACTTGGTATTCACAACTATCTAAATATATTCTTTCAGTCATTGACGATAGGTAATTAAAACAAACAGGGAAACGTAATTTTTCATTCCATCCTTTAGCGCGTACTTCATTGATTAATTCATTATAAGGAAACATTTGGTTATCTAGGATAGTATTCATTTTCTGTTGACAACGTAACAACATAGTCTTGAAACTATCGTGAGGATTTACAACATCATAATAAGTCACCATGTTAACAAAACAACCTAATAGTGAGATGTCTTCATATAGCATCCGATTAGATACCGGAATACCAATAGCGCTATTTTTATAACGAAGGGTACATTTAAGTAACTTGTTAAATGCGGTCAACATACAAATAAAAAGGGTAGTTTTCTGTTTTTTTGCAAATTGTGTCAGAGCCAAAGTTAATTCTACTGATATGGAAAACCAATGGTTCTCACCTTTTATCTCTTCAGTTGTTCTAAATTCAGATGCATCTGCACCAGCAAGAAGGTAATCTTCCATCGTCTTCACCCAAAATTTCTGCTCTTGCTGATAACGTATGGGTTTTATTTTTTTTTGCCATTGACAATATCGCTGATATTGCATTCCATTTCCTAGTTTATAATGAAAATCCCCGGCTATATAGGCTCGCATATAATGAATAAACTGATTAAAAAACAAATTAATAGAATCATGATCAAAAACGACATGATGCACACTGACTAATAATATATTTTTTTGTTTTTCCAAAGAAAGTAATTTAAAAGAAATAGGTATATTCTGTTCTAAATCTACCTTTGGAAAATCAACAAAATCCAGTAAATGTTTAATGTCCATTTCATCAATTAGATCCAGAGAACGGGTGTAAACCTGTTGCAATATTTGTATCATCTCTACAGAATAATTTTCTTCGATACGAGAAAACTCATCAAGATCAAAACGACTCCGTAGCACTGAGTTACATTCCAAAATACGTTTTAGGCTCCATTCGATTGCTGAGTTGTTTAGCTGTCCATTAATAATGAGATAGAAATTAATATAATAGGATGTGGGGTCTGGGCTGATTTGATCTAACATCAAAAAATAATTTTGTTCATCAGATAATAAGCAACCCCCTTCATCTATTATTTCATCTTCACTAAAATCAGTAATTCTATCATTTAGGTAATCAGGAATAATATAAGACAGTAAATAGGGAGTTGCATTGTTAAAAAATAGAGAATAATTAACATCATGGAGCAATCTACGCCGAATTATCTGTCTCACCTGAATGGCTTGTAAAGAATTCCCCCCTAAATCAAAAAAATTATCATGGATACCTAGCTCCCGAAACCCCAATGCCTCCTGCCAAATATCGATTAGATCTTGTTGCAAATTGTTGACGGCTTTAACACAAGGGTATCCCAACTCTGGTCGAACCGGGCAAGGTAATGGTAATCGATTAATATCCAGCTTGCCGTTGGGTAATTTAGGTAAAGTTTCAATAAAGAGATAGTGAGAGGGAACCATCACATCCGGTAGTCTCTTCCGCAAGAACAGTCTAATTTCGCTGATTGAGATATGCTTTTCTTGACTGACAAGGTATGCGACCAAATACGGCTGGTCTGTTTTTTCACTCAATAAACAGACCAATGCTTTATTAATGTTAGGAAATTGACGTAAAACCTTCTCTATCTCCGCGGGTTCAATTCGTACACCATTAATCTTCATTTGACGATCAATGCGTCCTAAATAGATGATCTCACCTTGAGAATTAACTTTTCCTAAATCTCCCGTACGATATCCTCTGCTGAAAACATTCTCTGTTGTATAATTGAAAAAGCGTTGTTTGGTCAAAGATTCAAGATTAACATATCCCCGTGCAACACCTTCACCGATGATACAGATTTCACCACTCTGCCCAGCAGGAACCGATTGTAAATCGTCATTCACAATAATAATTTCACTACCCCGTAAAGCTTTTCCCAGAGTAACCGGTTTTGCTTTTTCTAATTCGGTGAATGCTCCATTCGCTGTTGTTTCTGTCGGCCCATAGAGATTAAATATTCTTACGCCAGGGAGCTGGTGAAAAGTACGTTCTTTTAAATCATAAGAAACCGGCTCACCAGAAAGAAAGACCACTTTAGGGAAGGTCATTGAATTATCCGTATTAATTATATAATTCAGTAGTTCATCCCAGATGGTGGGAACACAGTAAATCGCCCCATTAGAGTACTGCTGATACCAATTGAATAAAACTTCAGGCTCATACAAGCTATCAGCTGGCAGGATATGCAAGGTGTCCCCACGCAATAATGGTGCATATAACTGTGCTACCGCAGCAGCAAAACTAAGCGAAGACGTTAATGGTAATAGTGCTTGCGTTTGAGACCAAAGATCCTGATTAAACCAATCTAAATAATAGCTCAAGTTACGGTGCTCTATGGCAACACCTTTAGGTATCCCTGTCGATCCAGAGGTATATAAAATATAAGCTAAATCATTGCTAAATACGGTCGGTAAACATCCTGTATTTGTTGGGGCTGAGAAGTCAATATCTTCTAAAGCGAGCACTGAGTGAAACCACGTGTCTAGCCCTGTTTTATTAATAATCGACCGTGTAGAGAGTAACAAAAAAGCAGAAGAATCATCTAAAATTTTTGCCATTCTTTCTACTGGGTAAAAATGGGAAATCGGCACGTATGAAAAACCGGCTTTCAAAATAGCTAACAAAGCCACTGGCAATATCAGGCCAGGTTCAATATAGATTGCTATCTTCCCTTTGTGATGCATTGGATATTTTGATAATAAATAATGTGCTAATAAGCTAGATTGCTGTTCTAATTGGCTATAAATCAGTGTATTACCACAAAAATTGACAGCAATATTTTCAGGATTTTTAGATGCTATCTCTGAAATAACTTCAAATAAAAGTTTCTTTTTCATATTATTTCCTATCACCAATAGCATACAACAGGTAATATTTATCACTTACTCATGTAAGCAATAAAAAATCTATTTACCCTAAACTTACAACAATATGTTTTATTTAGAAAACATTTACCCTCTATACAACCAATTGATTTAAAAGTGAAAAATATATCGTGAAAAATGTATAGTTATATTATAATTACATTATTTAAACATACTATTAACAACATGTTATTTTTATGAAAATTTAAGAAAAAAATATAAATCACACACTAAAAATAACCTATTTTGAACGGTTTTGTTGCATTAAAGGAAGATCAGGTAATATGTTGATTTTACAAAGTGAGTTGCCCGTGTCTTTAATTCGAAAAGCCTTCAAACGGTTACACTACCCTATCGAGATCATTGCTCAGTGTGTTAGCAGGTACCTCGCTTATGCTTTGAGTCTGCGCAATCTCGAAGAGATGATGGCAGGCGCGGCATTGAGATCGACCACTCCACGCTGTATCTCTGGGTTATCCGACTGACTCCATTACTGGATAAGGCATTCCATCGGCGTAAACGTCCTACAGGACAGCGCTGGCACATGGATGAAACCTACATCAAAATCAAAGGATTATTGTCAAGGATGACTTTATACGTTTTACTCCTCCGATAGATTTGAATGATCCATTTGAAGCAAATATTTATTTCTATGGATCAATTTAATATTTACAATGAAATAACAAGGAATATATTACGTGATGCTCGATTCATAAGAATAAGTAGGAAATACCCTGCATTCAAAAAAATATGGAATTTAGATGTAAGTAAATAATTTCAATCTGGTTTTTATTACTTTGATTATCAAGTTCCGAGACGGGGCTTGATAATGCCATATTATAATTGTTTTTGGTTTTAATGTTTTTAAAGTAATCTTTTCTTGTTGCCATTCTTTCAATTTAAAATATAAATAATCTTGCGATTAGTCGTTTTATGATTGAATTTGGTGACCGCCTGGACGGTCACATTTAATCGGAAGTGGCGATTACACAAAATACTAAACAAGGTCTAAGAAATTAATAGTTATCCATCCTTACCCCTTTGTCCATCATGCCCGCCGTTTGAACCCGATTTCCCACCTTTACCACCTTCCCCACCTTTACCAGCGTCGCCACCATTGCCTCCATTTCCAGAGCCACTTCC
>NZ_JAQRFO010000052.1:0-30676 GCF_028598775.1 Xenorhabdus aichiensis | reverse complement strand
ATTTCATTTCTTAAATGAAAATAAAGTAATTTTACACTTGTGATAAATTTACAGTCCATCATGTGAGATGTGGCAAATATGCAAATTAATGTCAGTAAAGGAATAATAAAAATAAAGAAAGTGACAAGTATATAATTCCAAGCTTCATAGTCTTTTATTATGGCAATAATGAAAAATATAAATAGAATAATTAACATAGCTTTTATCGACGCAAAAAAATCGGCTGAAGTTTTATTAAGCCAAGCCAGAAAGTCTCCATGAGTATTTTCTCTCTCCAAAGAGAAACATCGTAATAGGGTTAATTGCTCTTTGAATGTAAAAATGCCTGTGATGAATTTCCTTGTTTTTTTATTATCGTCAATATAAATTTTGATGCCCTGTGTATTTAGGGGTGGGTAAGCCTTGTTTTGTGATTCCGGTACAAAAAATATTCTGTGTTTAATGCAGAATATAAATAATTTTATGCCGACAAGGTAGCCACATCCAATTATTCTGGCTTTATTCAATATAGCTAAAAATAAAAAAACAGGATAGATAAAAATAATATTGTTGAAAATTAAAACAGCATGGTGTGATTTTGGTGGACTGATATAAGTAAAAACGGCCAAAATAATAAAAAGGAACGTCATAAATTTTGCTGATGACATAAAATCATAGGCTAATCCCTTTAACCAAGTGGAAAAATCATCTCTTGTTTCATGCTTAACTAACCTAAAGCTTTTAAGCATGATGATTTGTTCTGTAAAGGTAAATAACCTAATTATCGATTTTCGTATTTTCTTATCGTCAGTTAATCGCATTATTATTCCAATTTTTTCTGGTTGGATGGTAATTTATTCTTTATTCACCATGATATTATTGAATAGATTGATGAAAATAGAGTTAATTTATTGGAGTATACCATTATTTCCAGTTAAAAAAATGCGATTCATATTGAAAAATGATTAGGGAGCCGAAGCTCCCTAATTGGGTATTATAAAAAATCAACGGAAATTTATAACCATTTAGCTACACCACCGTGGCGAGAACATGCACCTTTATGGGTTTTGCTCTTACTATAGGTTCCGTCTTTACAAAGGGCGCTATTAGCCCCTTTCTCTGCGCTTCCAGCTTTTGATTTCTTACTGTTGTTTTTCTGTGACGCTTTTTGGCTTTTTGAACCTTTGGTGACTTTCTTTTCTAATGAGCTAACGTTGTCTTTAGCCGTTTTGACATTATGTTCTACCGTGGTGGCTGTTTTTGAAGCGTGTTCGAGTGATACTGCCGGCGCTGCAAGCGCCGTACTTGAAAACAACACCAGTAATGCCGCAACTGATAACTTCAAGCTTTTCATCATATGTATCCTCTGATTAGAGTGTCTTAACCCGAAACCAACTCTTGCAGTTTGGAGTATAGCTTTGAATGATTTCATTACAAATTTAGCATAGGAAATACTTATATTTCGATTTATGTCTGTTTTGTATTTTCTATTTATAACAAATGCTTGTGGTTTGTAGACATTACGGATATAGAAATCATGACATTTTTTTAAATGATTAAGGCTTGATGATGATGGGTTGCTTACTTGGCATAAGATAATAAAAATTGCTGTATCTGAATCAATGGCACTTCAGGCAGGGGCATGGTTGCACCGAGCGGCATAGATGGTGTTATTTAACCACTCCCCCTATCCCCAAAATCGCCGCCTCAGGCGCTTCCCCATTAACTAACTTCGCCGTTGCACCATCATAATAAATCCGCCCATCCACAATAAGTAAAGAACGCGGCGCTATTTTGGCGGCATCATCAAGATTATGGGACACCATCATTAAAGTGAGCTGGCGCGCATCACAAACTTGCGTCAGTAACTCCAACATTTCATTGCGCAAAGCAGGATCAAGTGCCGAAAATGGCTCATCGAGCAATAAAATAGGCTGCTGGCGTACCAGACAGCGTGCCAGTGCTGCGCGTTGGCGCTGGCCGCCGGAAAGCTGGGCTGGCAGGCGGTTAAGATAATCTTGCAGTGATACTTGGGCGGCAATTTGCTGTAGCGTCTTTTGTTGCTCACCCGTTAGCCGTAAGCCGGGATGTAACCCCAGACCGATATTTTGCTCAATGGTTAAGTGGGAAAACAGGTTATTTTCCTGAAACAACATTGAGACTGGCCGTTTGGAAGGCGAGGTATGGGTATGATTTTCATCATTTAACCAGATATCGCCACTTTCTGCGGATTGGAATCCTGCCATTAAACTTAACAGCGTGCTTTTACCCGCTCCGCTGGGGCCGAGGATTGCAACGCGTTCACCTGCCTCAATATTGACATGGAAATGCATGGCAAGGTGTTCGTAGGTATAAATGACATTTTCGAGTTTAATCATGGCGTCGGCCTGGTAGACGTTCAAGCACACTGAACAAAATAAAACAGAGAAGTAGCAGCAAGAATGCGGTGACTGCACCGTCCTGACTGCGATATGCCCCGATTTGCTGATAAAGATAGAAAGGCAGGGTGCGGAAATTTTCGTTGCCAAATAACGCGACAACGCCAAAATCCCCAATCGATAAAACACAAGAAAAAGCCAGTGCTTGAGCCAAAGGAACTTTCAGTGCCTTAAGTTCAATCCAGCGCAGTCGGTGAATCCCTTGAATATTAAGGGAACGGCACAGGGGATTGTAACGCTCCGCCAAATCACGCATTGGGTTATCCAATACCTTCAGAGCATATGGGATCGCCATTAATCCATTGGTCAAGATAACCAATCCGTAAGGAGAATGCGGCAAGCCAACGGTGGTGTTCAGCAGAATAAAAAAGCCTGTTGCAAGAACAATGCCCGGCATGGCAAGGATTAATAAACCGCTGGTTTCCATTGCCTGTCCCCAGCGAGGAGAGTGGCGCAAGCGTAATTCACGGCTACTCCATAGCAGCATCATAGTCAGCATGACACACAGCAAACCTGCTCCCAAAGCGATAATGGCTGAAGTCGTAAAAGCTTGCCACAAAGCTGGCTGGCGCAGGACATTAAGTACAGCACCGTTCAGACCGTCCACAATGACCGCCAATAACGGTGGGATCAAAAGTAGTAGTGCCATAACGATGAATAGCCCATCACACCCTTTTTGCAGCCATGAATCCTGCGGATTCCGCCATTGTTGCTGGTGACCGTAACCGACAACGAGTGTGCCTTTGAGTTTTTGGCTGACCAACACCAGACCAAGACAGCAAAATAGTTGGATAAGCGCAAGCAGGGCAGCATGGCCGAGATCGTAGTCATAGCTGAGTGCCTGATAAATGGCCAGCTCTATGGTGGTTGCTGCGGGGCCGCCTCCCAGTGCGAGCACGGTGGCAAAACTGGCAAAGCACAGCATGAATATCAGTGCACCCGTCGGCAGAATTTGACGGCGCAGATAAGGCCATTCTACAAAACGAAAATGCTGCCATTCATTCATGCCAAGCTGCGCTGCGAGTTGCCGCTGCTCTATCGCAATATTTTCCAGCGATTGGAGCAGTAACCGGGCTGCCATTGGCATATTGAAAAAAATATGTGCCAGTAGAATTCCTTGCAGCCCGTAAGGCGTAAAACGGTATTCAATACCCATCCATTGGGAAATATTTGCCAACCAGCCGACTCGACCATAAACGGTCAGTATGCCAAAGAGAGCAACTAGAACGGGAAGTACCAACGTCATGGCGCATAAGCGCAGAAACAGCGTTCTGCCGGGAAAACGACGGCGATAAAGTGCTCTTGCGAGGAAAATCGCTGGCATCACCGATAACACGGCAGATAGGAAAGCCTGCCAAAAAGTGAATCGAATGACATGCCACAGGTAACTGTCATTTAAGAACCCTTGCCAGTGGCTTTCCGGCGCATTGAACCAAAGCGCTCCAAATGCTGACAGAGCAACCACAAGTAACAGGCCGGAGGCAATCACCCCCGGCAATAACCAACCCGCAATTAACGGCTTACGGCGCTTTGCCATGTACGGATCCACTGATTACGGTGTTTGGCCACGTCATCTGCGCTGAATTGCAGTGGTTTTGCGGGCACAGGAAGCTGCTTGAAAACCTCAGGCAGAGGAATGTCGATAACAGGATACATCCAGTTAGTCGTCGGAATTGCTTGCTGGAATGCAGGTGAAATCATGAACTGCATGAATTTCTGCGCCAGTTCAGGTTGCTTACTTGAGGCCAACTGAGCGGCGACTTCAATTTGCAGGTAATGGCCTTCGCTGAATATGGCAGCGGCATAGTTATCTTTTTTCTCTGACAGAATGTGATAGGCCGGTGATGTGGTATAGCTGAGTACCATATCTCCTTCACCTTTCAGGAACAGCCCATAGGCTTCACTCCAGCCTTTGGTGACGGTCAGCGTTTTTTTGGCAGCTTTCGGCCATTCCTGTGCCGCTTTATCGCCATAAATATCCTGCATCCAGAGTAACAGCCCCAGGCCAGGGGTGCTGGTGCGCGGATCTTGATAAATAATCTTCCAGTTCTGGTGACTGTTGATTAATTCATCCATACTTTTGGGAGGATGAGGTAACGTATTTTTGTTGTAAATAAAGGCAAAGTAACCGTAATCGTAAGGAATAAAGGTTTTGTTGTTCCATGTGATAGGCAATTTCAGTTTTGAGGTATCAATATGGCTTGGTGTAAACAACCCTGTCTGCTGGGCAGCCTGAACCAAATTGTTATCCAGCCCCAGCACGATATCCGCCGACGTTTTTTTGCCTTCCATCCTTACACGATTCAGCAGGGATACCCCATCTTCCAAGGCGACGAGTTTCAGTTCACAGCTACACTCTGCTTCAAAGGCTTTTTTAATGACAGGTCCTGGCCCCCATTCAGAAGCAAATGAATCATAAGTGTAAACTGTCAGTGTAGGCTTGGCCTGTGCCGTTTGAGCAAAGACACATGCAGAAATCGATAGCGTACCGATTGTGATAAATCTGGAAAATAAGTTTTTAAACACTTTGCTCTCCTGTTGTGATTAGCAGATAGGTAAAGGATTTGAGAAAGTGCTAAATGGAAAATATTTTTATATCAATGATTAGCGTCTCAAATTCCTACGTCGGTACTAGCCGGATCAGGTTCGACGGGTTTTTCTCAGCAATGCGGTTTTACAACAGCAGCACCCCGTTGAGATGGCGGTATTGTAGAGACTTCCGCTACGGCTGCAAAGTCCAATGATAGAGGTTTACCGCTTGAGATGAGTGTGAAACAATTAGCTATCTTTTCAAATTTGTTTTATCGAGAGGTAGTCTGGTGATTGATGATGATGGCTACCGCCCGAATGTAGGAATTGTAATTTGTAATCGCCAAGGGCAGGTCCTGTGGGCTCGCCGTTATGGGCAGCATTCTTGGCAGTTTCCTCAGGGGGGTATCAATCCAGGGGAATCACCAGAGCAAGCGATGTATCGCGAGTTGTTCGAAGAAGTTGGTTTAAATCGCAAAGATGTACGGGTTCTCACATCTACCCGTAGCTGGCTGCGTTACAAATTACCCAAGCGTTTGGTGCGTTGGGATACAAAGCCCGTTTGTATTGGGCAGAAGCAACGTTGGTTTTTATTACAGTTGCTTTGTAATGAAGCCGATATTAATGTGCAGCGCAGCAATGCACCCGAGTTTGATGGTTGGCGTTGGGTCAGTTATTGGTATCCTGTCAGGCAGGTGGTTTCTTTTAAACGGGATGTGTATCGCCGCGTAATGAAAGAATTCTCTTCCATCGTGATGCCAATGCAGGAATCCGCTGTACAGCTACATTCACCTTATTTACATCGTCGCAGAAGAAGTTAGGTAACTGTTATGCTCATGCGCTTACGGGAAATTGTCGAAAAGGTTGCTATGGCAGCTAATTTGTCTGAAGCGCTTGAACTATTGGTCAGTGAAACCTGTCTGGCAATGAGCACGGATGTCTGTTCTATCTATCTGGCCGATCACCAGCGGCAGTGCTATTACTTGATGGCTACCAGAGGCTTAAAGAAGCCAAAGGAACGAGCGATCAGCCTGGCCTTTGATGAAGGTGTTGTTGGTGAAGTCGGACGCTTATCTGAATTAATCAACCTCGCCGATGTGCGCGATCATCCCAGTTTTAAATATATCCCCCAAGTAAAAGAAGAAGGTCTGCGGGCTTTTTTGGGCGTACCGATTGTTTATCGTCGTCAGTTGCAAGGTATACTGGTTGTTCAGCAAAATGAACGACGGCTATTCAATGAAAGTGAAGAGTCTTTTATGGTCACGCTAGCTATGCAATTGGCGGTTATTCTTGCTCAGGCACAGACAAAAGGGTTATTTGGTCAGTATCGTCAGACACGCATTAAGGCACTTGCCATTTCCAGTGGTATCGTCATGGCTCAGGGTTGGCAAGATTGCTCGCAGCCATCACTCGAACAAGTTTTTGAAGCGTCAACGCTGGAATATCAGGCAGAACGTTCTCGACTGACCGCAGCTCTTGAGCAGGCAACAGCAGAATGTCGCCGTATCAGCAAGCGCTTTACCTCCAGTTCACAGAAAGAAAGTGCCGCTATTTTTGATCTCTATTCTCATTTGCTGAATGATCCCAAACTTAAGCAGGATCTGTTTTCTTCCATCGATAACGGGTTTGTAGCGGAGTGGGCAGTTAAAAGTGTTGTCGAAAAATATGCCGAACAGTTTGCCAGCCTGCAAGATCCCTATATGCGGGAGAGAGCTTCTGATTTACGGGCGCTTGGGCAGCGGGTATTGTTCCATCTGGATGGTTCTTTCACAGGTGATAGCGAATGGCCAGAACGCTTTATTCTGGTTGCCGATGAACTCAGTGCCAATTTACTGGCTGAGATGCCGCAGGAGCAACTGGCTGGTGTGATTGTACGGGATGGCGCAACCCATTCCCATTCCGCAATACTGGTTCGGGCGATGGGGATACCGGCTATCATGGGAGCCGATATCCAGCCTGAATTACTGCATAATCGGATGTTAATCCTTGACGGTTATCGCGGCGAAGTTTTTGTTGAACCAGAACCACTGATTATTCAGGAATACCGACAGATTATTGAAGAAGAACAGGTTCTCAGCAAATTAGCCGAGGGTGAACTGAAACAAAAAGCACAACTCAAAAATGGCGAAAGAGTGCTGGTGCAGCTCAACGCAGGATTAAGCTTAAAATACGAACAGCAGATAGGCGATAGTATTGATGGTGTAGGCCTGTATCGCACTGAAATCCCTTTTATGTTGCACGGTGGTTTTCCATCAGAAGATGAGCAAAAAAACCGTTATCAAGAGATGTTGGCGCTTCTTCCAGATAAACCAGTGGTGCTACGAACATTGGATATTGGTGCGGACAAACAACTGCCTTATATGCCCATCAGTGAAGAAAACCCCTGCCTTGGTTGGCGAGGAATTCGTATCACGCTGGATCAGCCGGAAATATTCCTGATTCAGCTCAGAGCGATGTTGAAAGCCAATGCGCTGATTGGTAACCTGAAAATATTGCTGCCGATGGTCACCAGCATCGAAGAAATTGATGAAGCCAAGAAGTTGATCGACAGGGCGAAAGCTGAAGTTGAACAGACAATTGGCGGTACGATTACCATGCCCCAGATTGGCATCATGGTTGAAGTACCCTCCACCATTTTCTTATTGCCGCAGTTGAAGAAACGGGTTGATTTTATCTCTATTGGCACGAATGACTTAACCCAGTACTTGCTTGCGGTGGATCGCAATAATACACACGTTGCCGCTTTGTATGACAATTTGCACCCTGCGGTCATTAAGGCCTTGAAACTGGCTTTTGATGAGAGCCAGCGTATTAATCTTCCCGTGAGTATATGTGGAGAAATGGCGGGTTTGCCGATGGGTGCGTTAATCTTAATTGGCCTTGGTTACCGTAGCCTGAGCATGAGTGGTCGAAGCGTTCCGCGTATAAAGTATTTACTGCGTCATTTGGATGCCAACGATCTTGAGCGGCTTATCAAAGAAATATTGAAAGCAGAGACCAGCCAGCAGGTGAAAGCCCTGTCTACTGAATTTATGGAGGCCAATGGTCTCGGTGGTTTGGTGCGGGGGGGTATTTAGCGAATACTGCTCCCGTCTGAATAGGATGGCTCTTAATCCCTTTTACTGCCTATGCTATTATTTGCGATTATTTGTCTTAAGACATGATAGATAATATTCATTCACACAACATTACTTTTAGTGGGGAACGATGAGCACTAGCTATCTGGCATTTCCTAATATTGACCCTGTCATATTCTCAATCGGGCCTGTATCTCTCCACTGGTACGGTTTTATGTATCTGGTTGGCTTTGTTTTTGCCATGTGGCTGGCAAATCGACGCGCAGCAAAACCAAACAGTGGCTGGAATAAAAACGAAGTAGAGAACTTGCTTTATGCAGGGTTTGTCGGGGTGTTCGTCGGTGGACGCCTCGGTTATGTTCTGTTCTACAATCTCCCAATGTTCCTTGATAACCCGTTGTATCTGTTCAAGGTCTGGGATGGCGGCATGTCTTTCCACGGTGGTCTGGTCGGGGTTATATGTGCCATGTGGTGGTTCGCCCGTCGCACTAAACGTCACTTCCTACAGGTTTCTGATTTCGTTGCTCCATTGATTCCCTTCGGTTTGGGGATGGGGCGTATCGGTAACTTTATCAATGGCGAATTGTGGGGGCGTGTTACGCTTGATACACCGTGGGCGATATTATTCCCGAGTTCTCGCAGCGAAGATATCGCACTGGCAACAACCGATTCCTCTTTATGGCCGATTCTGGAAAAGTATGGTGTCCTGCCTCGCCATCCGTCACAACTGTATGAAATGGTACTGGAAGGGATAGTGCTGTTTATCATCCTCAATTTATTTATCCGTAAGCCACGCCCGATGGGAAGTGTTTCAGGCTTATTCCTGATTGGTTACGGAGCCTTCCGTATCATCGTCGAGTTTTTCCGCCAGCCTGATGCACAGCTCGGGTTGTTTGAGGGGATCAGTATGGGGCAGATCCTTTCTATTCCAATGATTTTAGTCGGAATTTTAATGATGTTCTGGGCTTGTAAATGCCAGCGTAATAACAAGGTACAAGAGGCAAAATGAAACAGTATCTGGATTTAATGAAAAAAGTGCTGGCAGAAGGCACGGCAAAAGATGACCGTACAGGTACGGGAACACTCTCGATATTTGGTCATCAGATGCGTTTCAATTTGCAAGAGGGTTTCCCGCTGGTGACAACCAAACGCTGTCATATTCGCTCCATCATCCATGAACTACTGTGGTTCCTGAACGGTGATACCAATACCCAATATCTGCGTGATAATAATGTGACTATCTGGGATGAATGGGCCGACGAAAATGGCGATCTGGGGCCAGTTTATGGCAAACAATGGCGTGCCTGGGGCTCTACGGATGGCCGTCAAATCGATCAGTTGGCAAACGTTCTTGAACAGCTGAAAAGTGACCCTGATTCGCGTCGGATTATTGTTTCTGCATGGAATGTCGGAGAGCTGGATAAAATGGCATTAGCGCCCTGCCATGCTTTTTTTCAGTTCTACGTAGCGGCGGGTAAACTATCCTGCCAGCTTTACCAGCGTTCTTGTGACGTCTTTTTAGGGTTGCCATTCAACATTGCAAGTTATGCTTTGCTGGTTCATATGTTGGCTCAGCAGTGTGACCTGGAAGTGGGGGATTTTGTCTGGACTGGCGGTGATACTCATCTTTACAGCAACCACTTAGAACAGACCAAACTTCAGTTAAGCCGCGAGCCGCGAGCGTTACCTAAGCTGGTTATCAAGCGCAAGCCTGCGTCATTGTTTGATTATCGGTTCGAAGACTTTGAGATTGTGGATTATGATCCGCATCCGGGCATTAAAGCTCCAGTCGCGATTTAAACCTATACCAAATTGTTAAAGAGCGGGTTTAGCCTGCTCTTTTTACATGTACCGACGGTTGTTCTCAATATTAAAAAATAGTGACTTGTCATTTTTGCGTACCGCTCCGCAAATAAAATGTAAAAGCCATTTCATCGTTATATTTCCCTCAAAGCGCTTCGCATAACTTAATTAACTCCCTTTTTATTTTTCCATGAATCAAAGATATTCAGCCGCAGGAAAACACACCAATATGGCGATAACATAAGGCTGATAACACAAAGCCAATAACATAATGGCAATAAGACAATGGCAATAAAAAATGGAGGACGTATCAATGAACCGTCTGGATTTACATTATTGGAGTTACTGATAGCCATGACCCTAATTTCAATGAGTCTATCCTGGGGGTTATATCATTGGGGGCAATATCAAAACCGCCTGCGTTTACAGTCAGCGGTACAGAATGTGTTGTCTTTTATGGAAAGGCAACAAGGGTTGGCAAATTATATGAATCAGGAGCGCACATTGTGGCTGGTGATAGGACAAACGTGGTGCCTGATTTCTTCGGTATCCAAGATATCTGATTGCCATGAAGGGGAGGGAGAGCGAGTTAATTCACCTTATGACGATGTATTTTTGGCTTCAGCAACCAGTGATCGCATTGATTTTTATGGTGTTAGAAATACTGCTATGCCAGCTAGTTTTGTGCTGGCAAATTCAGCAGGAGAGATTAGTGTGGTGATTTCAGGGCGTGGAAGAATCAGAACATGCAGCAATAATATTAGCCAGCTTCCTAATTGTGAGGGAATCAAAGGTTCATGATATTGGCTATATCCCTTTTTAAGGGAAAACAGACCGGATTCTCTTTACTGGAGGTCATGGTTGCCATGTTGATCAGTAGTGTAATTTTTATCGCCATGGCAAAAACTTATCCGGTTTTATCAGGTCAGATCCTCGATCTATACCGGAAATATCGTCTCCATTATCTGGTGAATAGAACCGTCTATATGATGGAAAAAGATCTCAGGCGCGCGGGTTATTGTCAGGACAGAAAACAATGTGAAGGTGAGCCATTGCTGATTAACAATAAAAATACAGAAGCTGCTAATTCCTGTTTTATTGTTGCTTTTGACCTTAATTTAAATAACCAATGGGAGAAGCCTGAGCATATTGAATCAGAATTTTTTGGTTATCGATTAAATAATCATGTCCTCGAATGGAAAAGAGGCGTGGAGAATTGTCAGGGAAATGGCTGGGAAAGATTATTTGATCCAACGGAGGTTGTGGTTGATACTTTTCACCTTGAAAAATCACAGGCAAAAAATGGGCTGATTTTTATTACGTTGTCCATTAATACCCATTGGCTTAAATCTCCATCTATTATATATCGTCACCAAATGACAGTTCGCTTGCGTAATATAAGGAAATAATCGGGTGGATGGGCAGCGGGGCAATATTTTGCTGGTATCGATACTCATGTTAATGGCACTGAGCTTAATGATGTTGAAAGCACTCCATTACCAACAAGAAAGTGCCATGCTCATGATGATAGATGAGCAAAAGTACCTGAACGCCTTTCAGCGGGCAGAGTCATCGCTGGAATGGGGAAAGGTGCAGTCATGGCAATTCAATATGCAGGAAGAGGAAAACTGGTTTTGCCAGCAACAACCGGAATTTCATTTGCAAAGCTGCCTTAAACACTATGCGGATAATCTTTTTCTATTAAAGGGGATGGCTCAGTTCGCGTCAGGGGAAAATCTTGAACTTTATCAATGGATGAAACAGATGAAAAACGCAAATAGAGATACACTTATTCCTATTGAAAGTGGTTGGCTGGATTTTTGCCCTGTTCCGCAGGCTGAATTTTGTTTATGAAACGATTCCATCTCCATCGACACGAGCGGCAAAATGGCATGAGTTTGCCGGAAGTTATGTTGGCATCTGTCGTGTTTGCGATCTCTTTGTTGGGCTTAATGCGTTACCATCAGGCACTGTCATCAAATTTTCAGCAGTACTGGTTGCAGCTTAAGGCGGTGAGATTGGCGCATGACCAGTTGGAGCAATATGAGCGGTTGGAAGGGCAGATTGTGTTGGAGGAAACTGAATCACAGCAAGGGTGGAAAATCGAACTTCAACGGGAATTTCGTTCTTTGGGATGCTATCAAATAACCGTTAATGTGACAAAAAGTTATAATCAATCTAATAAATTAGATCGCTGGTTTTGTGCAAGTGGGAGTATTGATGTTTAGAGTTTATCATTCAAATCAACTCGATATTCTTAAGGAGTTGATGGCAATATTTATCGGGGAAAATCCCCTTGCCGACCCATTTGGCAAAGAAGTGGTTCTAGTGCAAAGCCCCGGCATGTCACAGTGGCTGCAAATCCAACTGGCAGAAAAACTGGGGATTGCTGCGAACATGGAATTTCCACTGCCGGCTACTTTTATCTGGCAGATGTTTACGCAGGTATTGCCTGATGTTCCTAAAGATGGCTCATTCAGTAAGGATGCCATGAAATGGAAGCTGATGACGCTGTTACCCGGCTTGTTAACAGAGCCTGAGTTTTCGTCTCTCAGGCACTATCTCGACCAAGATATTGATAAACGTAAGATCCACCAGTTGGCAGGTCGAGTTGCTGATTTGTTTGACCAATATCTGGTTTATCGCCCTCAATGGCTGGAAAGCTGGGAAAGCGATCAGTCAATTGATGGGTTAAGTGATAACCAAGCGTGGCAAAAAAGATTATGGCTTGAACTGACAGAATATACCCGCCAGCTAGAACAACCGCTGTGGCACCGCGCTAACTTATATCATCGATTTATTTCAACTTTGCAAGAAGGCCGTTTTCCACTGGAAAAGCTGCCTGCACGGGTATTTATCTGTGGGATATCTACGTTACCTCCTGCTTATCTGCAAATATTTAAGGCATTGGGGAAACATATCGATATTCACCTGATGTTTACTAATCCGTGTCTGTACTATTGGGGGGATATCCAGAGTTATGCCTTTCTGGCCAAGTTAAATAGCCGTAAACCAAAACATTATCAAAGCGAGCAGTCACTGGAGCGATTTAGAGATCCAGAAAATGCGTCATCTCTCTTCAATGATGAAGGAGAGCAGAGTCTGAACAATCCCTTGTTGGCATCATGGGGTAAATTAGGCAGGGATAACCTCTACCTGCTATCGCAATTGGAACCTGACTCTGACGTTCATGCTTTTGTTGAACTGGAGCCGGGTTGTATCCTGCATCAAATCCAGCGGGATATGCTGAATCTTGAAGATCATGCTCAAATTGGTTCCACGGAACACTCTTTCAAAAATAGCCTAAAAAAACGTCAGATTGACGGTGAAGACCGCTCGCTATCTTTTCATTCATGTCATAGCCCACAGAGAGAGGTGGAAGTTTTGCAGGATCAGATCCTGCGTCTTCTGGATGATGAACCCTCACTGACACCACGAGACATCATCGTGATGATGGCAGATATTGACAGCTATGCTCCCTATATTCAGGCAGTTTTCGGCAATGCACCGGAGGAGCGCTATATCCCCTTTGCGATTTCTGATCGTAAAGCCCGTCAGGCTCACCCCGTCTTGCAGGCTTTCATTACCTTACTAGAACTACCGCAGAGTCGTTTTACGGCAGAGCAGGTGCTGGCATTACTGGAAGTGCCCGCATTGGCCAGCAAATTTGCCATTCAGGAAGATGGATTGCGTTTGTTACGGCGCTGGGTGAAAGAATCAGGGATTTGCTGGGGGTTGGATGACGACAACATAGAAGCACTGTCGTTGCCTGCTACTGGGCAGAACACGTGGCGTTTTGGTTTGACACGTATGTTATTGGGGTATGCTATGGACAGTCATGCAGGCCCATGGAATGACGTTTTGCCTTATGATGAATCCAGTGGTCTTGCCGCAGAACTGGCGGGGCAACTGGCTGAATTTTTAATGGAGCTGAACCGCTGGCGTAAAATTCTGAGTGAAGAGCAGAGGCTGTCGGATTGGCTGGCAGTATGTCCGCAACTGTTGGAAACTTTTTTTGATGCGGATGAGGAAACAGAGCTGGTATTGGCATTGATCACTCAGCAGTGGCAGAAAGTCATTGATCATGGTCTGAATGCTCATTATGACGAGAGTGTCCCTTTGGTGCTGCTGCGTGATGAATTGGCGCTGCGTTTTGATGATGAGAAAATCAGTCAGCGTTTTCTCGCAGGTTCGTTGAATTTCTGTACTCTTATGCCCATGCGTTCCATTCCTTTTAAAGTTGTTTGTCTGCTGGGCATGAATGATGGCGTTTATCCACGAACTATCCCGCCACTTGGGTTCGATCTGATGGCAGAAAAAAGCCAGCGGGGAGATAGGAAGCGGCGCGATGATGACCGTTATCTTTTTCTGGAAGCCCTGATTTCGGCAGAAACGTGTCTTTATATTAGTTACATCGGTAAATCGATTCGTGATGATACCGAGTGTAATCCTTCCGTATTGGTCAACGAGTTACTGGATTATGTCTGCCAGAGCTGTTGCTTGCCGGGAGATGAGATGCTGAATGTTGATGACAGTGCAAGGAACGTTAGAAATCACCTGCTGTTACAACATACTCGTGTTCCTTTTGCGATGGAAAACTTCGTGCCTGATCATTATCAGCAAAGTTATGCCGCAGAATGGTTGCCGGCGGCCAGTCAGCAAGGCGTTTCACCCGTCGATTTTTGCCAGCCGATTGGGTTTGAGAGTAGTGAGATAAAGGAAGTGACACTCGATGAGCTGATCCGTTTTTACCGTTACCCCGTCAGGGCATTTTTTCAGCGTCGGCTGAAAGTGCATTTCGTCATTGAAGAGACGGAACTGCCTGAAGAAGAACCTTTTGTACTCGATCATCTGCAACGTTATCAATTTAACCAATTGTTGTTGAATATCTTGATAGAAGAAGAGCCACCTGAATCTCTGTTTTATCATCTTCGTGCATCGGGTGGTTTGCCACATGGGGCGTTTGGTGAGGTTTATTGGCTGAATCAATTAGAAGCTATGCAGCCATTGGCAAATAAGATTCGGGAAGAGAGAATGGAGTCTTCTTTTATCGATTTACACCATGAGTTAGATACCGTGGTATTGACTGGAAAAATTCATCAGGTGCAGCCCGATGGAATTTTACGTTGGCGTCCAGCGAACTTAATGGCTAATGATGGTATCCAACTATGGATTGAACATCTTGCCTATTGCTTTTCGGGCAACAGTGGTGAGAGCCGCATGTATGGAAGGGAAAACAGCGAGTGGCGTTTTTCACCATTGACATCGGATGAGGCGAAAAAATATCTGAATCAGATGGTTGCCGGTTTTTTTCAGGGCATGTCTGAACCTCTCCCTTTGTTTTGCCGAAGCGGTTGGGCATGGCTGGATGATTGCTTTGACAGAGAGAGTCAGGAAATCAATTTCAGTGAGGAAGCTCAACAAAAAGCTGAAAACAAACTGATGCAGCAATGGCTGGGAACACAGGGAAAAAGTGGCGAAAGCAGTGATGCCTACGTTCAGCGCGCATTTAGGCAAGTTGATCAATTATTTTGGGTGCGTATGAAACGCGAAGTACAGAGTTATTTGTTGCCTATGGCTTGTCATTTAAGTCGCTCTTCATCTAAATAAATAGGGAAAATATTGGGTTATGCCTAAATATGTTATTCGCATCATGACGATGCTTTTTCTGCTCTTTTGGGGTTCCACAGCGTATGCAAAGTTGCCTTGGCAGCCTTTGCCTGAAACTATTAATAAAAGTGAACGAGATCTTCGTCAATATAAAGCCATCCAATTACCCAATGGCATGACGGTTTTGCTGGTTTCTGATGAAAAAGCCATTAAATCATTGGCTGCCATTTCAGTTCCGGTTGGTCATATGGAAAACCCTGATAACCAGCTTGGTCTGGCTCACTATTTGGAGCATATGGTGCTCATGGGCTCCAAGCGATACCCTCAATCTGGGGGTTTCACCGAGTTTTTGCAGAAGCACGGGGGAAGTCACAATGCCAGCACTTCAAGCAATCGTACCGCATTTTATCTGGAAGTTGAGAATGGCTCACTGACAGAAGCGACAGATCGCCTTAGCGATGCCCTTGCTGAACCGCTTCTTGACCCGGTTAACGCCGATCGTGAGCGTCATGCCATTGATAACGAAATGACCATTGCCCGTGCTGGTGAGGGTCATCGTATATGGCAGGTTCGTTCTGAAACGCTCAATCCTGCGCATCCCAATG
This sequence comes from Xenorhabdus aichiensis, assembly GCF_028598775.1. NCBI lineage: Bacteria > Pseudomonadati > Pseudomonadota > Gammaproteobacteria > Enterobacterales > Morganellaceae > Xenorhabdus > Xenorhabdus aichiensis. The sequence continues at coordinate 14,635 of NZ_JAQRFO010000052.1, read as the reverse complement.
CCCGTTTTGGTGGTGGAAACCTTGAAACGCTGAAAGATAAGCCCGACAGCAAGTTACAGGCCGCACTCATTGATTTTTACCAGCGCTATTACTCTGCCAATCTGATGAAAGGGGTGCTGTATGGTCATCAACCGATCGACAAACTGGCTCATATTGCGGTAGAAACCTTTGGCCGCATTCCGAACCGACAGGCTTCAGTCCCCGCTATTACGGTTCCGGCGATAACGGATAAAGAAAAAGGCATCATTATCCATTATGTGCCTTCGAAGCCCTATAAATCGTTACAACTGGAATTCAGCATTGCTGACAACAGTGCAGATTTTCGCAGTAAAACAGATGCCTATCTGGGATATCTGATTGGTAATCGTAGTGCGAACACGCTGTCTGACTGGCTTCAGAAACAAGGATTGGTTGAGGGCATCAGTGCCAGCGCCAGCCCGACGACGGATGGTAATTCAGGAACGTTTGGTATTTATGTCTCATTAACGGACAAAGGGTTTGAGCAGCGTGATCGGGTTATTGCGGCCATCTTCTCTTACATTAATTTGTTAAAGCAAAAGGGCATTGAAAAGAGCTATTTTGATGAAATGGCTAAAGTGCTCAATTTATCATTCGAGTATGCGTCAATCGTGCGGGATATGGGCTACATTCAGTGGCTGTCTGATGTTATGCAGGATGTCCCTATTTCCCATGTGCTGGATGTCGGCTATATTGCGGATGAATACAACCCACAAGCTATTTCCAGCCGTCTGGCTGAATTGACACCTGAAAATGCGCGTATTTGGTTTACTGGCCCGAAAGAGCCCCATAACAAGGAAGCTTACTTTGTTCAGGCGCCCTATCAGGTCAATAAAATCACCCCGCAACAGCGGACGGAATGGCGAAAACTCGAAAAAGAGGTTTCTCTCTCCTTGCCAGAACTGAACCCATTTATTCCTGATGATTTATCTTTGATTAAGGTATCTGGCAGTCAAAAACACCCGAAAATGATTTTTGAACAGCCAAATGTTCGTTTGCTCTATCTACAGAGCCAATATTTTGTGGATGAACCCAAGGCTATCATCACATTGAATATGCGTAATGCGGATGGAATGAATAATGCCAAAGATCAGGTTACTTATTCGTTATTGGCCTATTTGAGTGATATCGGATTGGATCAGCTTGGCTATCAGGCATCTGTAGGTGGCATGGGATTAACATTAGGGTATTCAGATGGCCTGCAAATTGGGGTGAGTGGTTATACTCAGCACTTGCCTGAACTGTTAACTTCGGCCATCAGCCAGTACATCGCGTTCACCCCCACTCAGGAAGAGCTGAATCAGGCAAAATCGCGGTATCGTGACCAAGTGGAAGCCGCCAATAATGGCAAGGCTTATGAAATGGCGACACACCCCGTCTCCCGTCTTTCTCGTGTGCCTTATTTTGAGCAGGCTGACCGTTTGACAGCCTTGGATACCATCACGATTGACGATATTGTTAAATACCGTCAGAGAATGATTCAGCATTCGGCTTTACAGGCGGGAATTTTCGGTAATTTAACGGAAAAGCAGAGTATCGATATCGTTAAGTCGGCACATAAGCAACTCGCGAATCAGGGAACGACGTGGTGGAGTGGCGACCGTATCGTGGTTGATCGTGATTATGCGGTGAATTTTAAAGGAACTGCCAGCAGTACCGATAATGCACTGTCTGAAGTCTATATTCCAACGGGATATGACCGAATCAATGGTTATATCTATTCCAATCTGCTGGGGCGTATTTTGTCACCTTGGTTCTTTGAACAACTCAGAACATCGGAACAACTGGGCTATGTCGCTTCTGCTTTCAACACCAGCGTGGGTGAACAATCGGGATTGGGCTTTCTGTTGCAGAGTAACAGCAAGCAACCTGATTACCTGCATCAACGCTACCAGAGCTTCTATCAACAGGCCGCAAAAAAATTACAGGCAATGCCTGATGCTGATTTTGAACAGTATAAACAAGCGTTATTGACAGAAATGCGGCAGCCACCAGAAACTTTTTATTCAGAAGCATCTCGTTATAACTATGATTTTGGGTGTAATAACTTCAAATTTGATACACACGAAAAAACCATTGCTGCTCTGGAGAAAGTGACTAAGGCGCAACTGATTACGTTTTATGATAAAGCGGTTATGAAGCGTCAAGGATTGGCACTGATTTCCCAAATTACCGGGAAAAAAGGGACAGCGCATCAATATGCCGAGCTGAAAGGCTGGAAAACTTACTCTAACGTGTCAGATTTCCAGAAACAACTGCCGGTTAAGGTGAATGCTCAGTGAGCACAGAAATACTAAACCATAAACTTAACCCATTAACACTGCCGCTGCATGGTCAGCGGCTGATTGAGGCTTCAGCGGGGACGGGAAAGACCTACACGATAGGTTTGCTCTATCTCCGTTTGTTACTCGGATTAGGCGGCGATGCCGCCTTTTTCCGCCCGCTGAATGTCGAAGAAATCCTGGTTGTAACCTTTACTGAAGCTGCAACGGATGAATTGCGTGGACGTATCCGCGAAAATATCCATCAGCTTCGTTTGGCGTGTATTCGCGAAGGAACGTCGGGTAGTGATCCTGTTTATCAGCAATTGCTGGATCAAATTCCTGACAGAGCGAGTGCTGCCAGTTGGCTTCTGGCCGCTGAACGTCAAATGGACGAAGCGGCAATTTATACTATTCATGGTTTTTGCCAGCGAATGCTGGTGCATAATGCCTTTGAATCCGGTGTCCTGTTTGACCAAACGTTGATTCAGGATGAATACCCGCTGCGCAAACAAAGCTGTGCCGATTTTTGGCGGCGTCACTGTTACCCGCTCTCGTTGTCAATGGCGACGGTGATTAATCAAGAATGGAGTGGGCCAGAGGCGCTGCTTAAGGATGTTTCCTCTCACCTGCAAGGGGATATGCCTTATATCGTCAATGCGCCTGACAGTGATGAAACCCTGATTGGCCGTCATGAAAAGATCATTGGTCTGATTGATACAGTCAAGCGTCAGTGGAATGATGTAGCACAGGATTTACACGATCTCATTGCCAATTCCGATGTTGATAAGCGTAGTTACAGTAAAAAGAATTTACCCAACTGGCTGAACAGTGTTTCTGAATGGGCTAAATCACAGACCAGTGACTATCAGCTTCCCAAAGAGTTAGATAAATTCTGTCAGTCACGATTGGCGGAAAAGACCAAAAAGGGCGAAGCTCCTCAGCATACAGTGTTTGCTGTCATCGATGATTTATATCAGCAACCGCTAACACTGCGGGACATCATTATCTCCAAGGCGATTGTTGAAATACGTCAGTCCGTCAATCAGGAAAAGTTGATGCGCGGACACATGGGATTTGATGACTTACTGACGCGGCTGGACAGCGCCTTGCAACGGGAGGGAGGAGAACAGCTTGCGACGACTATCCGACAGCGTTATCCCGTTGCTATGATCGATGAGTTTCAGGACACCGACCCGCAGCAATACCGCATTTTTCAAGCCATATATCGCGATCAGCCGAAAAATGAGCAGCCGGAGAACGGTTTGCTGTTTATCGGTGATCCCAAGCAAGCGATTTATGCGTTCCGTGGTGCGGATATTTTTACCTATATTCGGGCGCGTTCCCAAGTCAGTGCTCATTACACGCTGGAAACCAACTGGCGCTCTTCCGTGCCAATGGTGCAAGCGGTCAATAAGCTGTTTTCCCACACAGAACGCCCCTTCTTGTTTAGCCAAATCCCGTTTATTAGTGTGAAAGCCGCAGAGAAAAACCATAGCCTGAAATTCTTGCTCCACCATCAGGAGCAGGCGGCTTTGCAGTTTTGGTTACAGCCCGGAGAGGGGGTTGCCAAAGGGGGATATGAACAAAGCATGGCGCGGCACTGTGCTGCCCAAATCCGGGATTGGTTGCTGGCCGGGCAACAAGGGCAGGCACTTTTGCAGCAGGCAGGAAAAAGCCAACCCGTCACGGCGGCAGATATTACTGTGCTGGTGCGCAGCCGCCGCGAAGCGGCACTGATCCGTGATGAATTGAATGCGCTCAAGATACCGTCGGTATTTCTTTCCAACCGTGACAGTGTATTTGATACGCCAGAAGCGAAGGATTTGCTTTGGCTATTACAAGCGGTGCTATCACCGGAGAAGGAGCGTGAACTCCGGAGTGCATTGGCCAGTAGCTTATTTGGCTTGAGTGCGCAGCAAATTGATCAGTTGAATCACGATGAAACCGCATGGGATCAGCTGGTGGATGAATTTTCCGGTTATGCCCGGTTATGGCGCTCCCGTGGGGTGTTGCCGATGTTGCGGGCGGTCATGGTGAAATACCAGATTGCAGAAAATCTACTGGCCGGGTATGACGGTGAGCGCCGGCTGACTGATGTCATGCACATTGGCGAGTTGTTGCAGGAAACATCGCTGCAATTGGATAGCGAACATGCAGTAGTTCGCTGGCTGGCGCAACAGATTTCCCGTCCTGATCCCCAATCAGAAACCCAGCAGATGCGGCTGGAAAGTGATAAGCATCTGGTGCAGATATGTACCATCCATAAATCGAAAGGATTGGAATACCCACTGGTTTGGCTGCCGTTCATATGTAGTTTCAGGAAACAGGAACAGGCGATTTACCATGATCGTCAGAGTTTTGAGACTCACTTCAGTATCTTCCAGGATGATGAAAAGAAGGCACTGGCAGATGAAGAACGATTGGCAGAAGATTTGCGTCTGCTCTATGTTGCCTTAACACGGTCGATTTATCACTGTAGTGTCGGGGTTGCGCCACTGATTCAAGGCAATAAGAAAAAAGCAGGCAATACGGATTTACACTTATCTGCCCTTGGTTATCTGTTGCAGAAAGGGCAGCAAGGTGATGCGCAATTGCTGGCAGATAGTTTAGATGAATTCAGTGGTGGCGGTATTCAGGTCACGCTGATGGAGCAAACTGATGATGCGCAGTGGTGTTCGCAAAATGACAAGGACTCATTGCTGGCGGCCAGAAAATTCCGGCGCTCCATTCAGGATGATTGGCGGGTAACTAGTTATTCTGGCTTGCAGTATTCCTCTTCGCACTCTATTTCCCATGGGTATGCCAGTGCGTTTGGAGAATCGGTGGATGTCATTGTGCAGTCGATTGCCCCGAAACTGGATATTGATGCGCGTGGCGAAAAGCAGGAGGAACAATCATCGCAGATGACACCACATACTTTTCCTCGCGGGGCATCTGCTGGCACCTTCTTGCATAGCATCTTGGAAGATCTCGACTTTAGCGAGCTACCTGAGCAGGTGTGGCTGGCAGAAAAATTAACGGCAGCCGGGTTTGATGAGAACTGGGCGCCAGTATTACAGCAGTGGATAGCGGATTTCGTGACCGCAGAGCTAGATGAGCAGGGAATGCAACTTGCCCATGTTCCTCGTCATCAGCAACAAAGTGAAATGCAGTTTTATTTACCTGTTGATAAGCTGCTGCATTCACATGCATTGAATACATTGACCCGCCGTTATGATCCGCTGTCTGCACAATGCGCACCTTTATCTTTTCATCAGGTCAAGGGCATGCTGAAAGGGTTTATTGATTTAGTTTTTTGCTGGCAGGGTAAGTTTTATGTGGTGGATTACAAGTCAAACTGGCTGGGGGAGAGCAGTCAGTCATACACTCAGGAAGCCATGATCAGAGCCATGATAGAACATCGGTACGATTTGCAGTATCAACTCTATACGTTGGCGTTACATCGTTATTTGCGTCACCGATTGGCGAATTATGATTATCAGCAGCATTTTGGGGGAGTTATCTACCTGTTTCTGCGTGGGATTGATAAGGCTAATCCAGGACATGGTGTTTATCGTTATTTGCCCCCCATTGAATTTGTTGATGAACTGGATAGGCTTTTCAGCGCGGCTGGCGAGGAGCAAGGCGTATGAGTGACATGAAATTATTGTTGCAGCAAGCCGTTGCCCAAAAATTACTGCGTCCGCTGGATGTGCAGTTTGCCTATGCGATGATTGAAAACGGAGATCCGTTGTTATTGTTGATTACGGCATTGGTGAGTGCTGAATCGGGTGCAGGGCATGTCTGTCTGCCATTAGAGCGGATCTCGCCTGAATATTTATTTGAGGGGCGGCAGCCTGAATTGGCAGCATTGCTCTGGTCTGCGGCGGGGAAGCCAAATCAACAGCAAGTTATTTCAGCTTTACAAGCATGTCCCGCAGTGAGCACGGGAGAATCTCCCGCACCGATCATTCTTTCCCGCCACGGGCTTTCTGATTATCGCCTTTACATGCAACGCATGTGGCAAAGTGAGCGTCGGGTCGCGGAGTTTTTTTCGTCGGTAGAATTTTCTGACGATATTGATGAAGTGCAGTTACGTCGCATTTTGGATGAACTTTTTGGTGTGACCGCCGAAGGGGAAATAGATTGGCAGAAAGTGGCAGCAGCAGTTGCTGTCACCAGCCGTATTTCCGTTATTTCCGGCGGGCCAGGGACAGGAAAAACGACGACGGTAGCTAAGTTGCTGGCCGCCTTGATCAAACTGAATGAAGGCAAAACACTGAGCATTCAATTGGCGGCACCCACTGGCAAAGCGGCCGCCAGATTGACTGAATCGCTGAGTGAGGCAGTCGATAAACTGGCTTTAACATCACAACAATCGAATAGCATTCCTGAGCAGGCGCAAACGATTCATCGCCTGTTGGGAGCGCAGCCAGATAGCCAAAAACTGCGTTATCACCGCGATAATCCGCTATCTCTTGATATTTTGATCATCGATGAAGCCTCAATGGTGGACTTACCGATGATGGCACGTTTGATAGAAGCCCTGCCGCCACGGGCAAAAGTGATTTTCCTGGGGGATAAAGATCAGTTGGCCTCGGTTGAAGCGGGAGCCGTATTGGGGGATATTTGCCGCTTTGCTGAACAAGGTTATAGCGCCAAGCGTGCCGAACAATTGAGTCAGTTGACTGGCTGTCAGTTAACATCGTATTCAATGCCTGATTCTGGAGAACATGCACTGGCAGTCCGTGATTGTTTATGTCTGTTGCGTAAAAGCTATCGTTTCAACTCGGCTTCGGGTATCGGGCAATTGGCATCGGCGGTTAATCAAGGGAATAGCGCCGGGGTATCTGCCGTATTGAGTCGATCTTTGCCTGATGTTCACTTCAATCCTCTTTCAGGAGATGAAGATTATCAGCGTTTACTGACGCAAACCGCAGAAGGTTATTACCGTTATTTAGCGATGGTGAACGAACAGGCGGCTGACAAAGATATTTTGGCAGAGTTTAACCGTTTCAGGTTGTTGTGTGCCTTGAGGGAAGGGCCATTTGGTGTCAGCGGTTTGAACCAGCGGGTGGAGCAATTGTTACACCGTAAAGGCGTCATTTCTCTGCCCAGAAGTGCAGAGAGCGGTGGTTATGCCGGACGACCCATTATGATCTTGCGCAACGACAGTACACTGGGGCTATTTAATGGTGACATCGGTATTATGCTCAGGAATAAGGATAATGAACTGAAAGCCCATTTCCAGCTATCTGATGGGACGATAAAGCCATTTCAGCCGAGCCGATTGCCTCAGCATGAAACGGCCTATGTGATGACTGTCCATAAATCCCAAGGTTCTGAGTTTGAACACACCGCATTAGTCTTGCCGACTCAGTTCTCGCCGGTTGTCAGCAGAGAACTGGTGTATACAGCTTTGACCCGTGCCCGTGAAAAATTGACGCTTTATGCACATAAACCCGTTCTGGACAAGGCGGTGGGTACACCAACACAGCGGCGTAGTGGCTTGGCAGAATGGCTCAAGCCACAGGGAAAGCGCCAGTCAGGTCAGTGAACCTCTAAATTTAACATCAAGATTTTCGAACAGCGCTGGTAGTTATACAGCGCTTGTTTTTCCACTGGCAGCATATTGATTTCAGCAGGTTCAAAGCCTTTTTCCTGAAACCAGTGGATACTGCGGGTCGTGAGTACGAATAGTTTTTCCAGCCCTGCCTGTCTGGCCTGACTGGCGATGGAATCCAGTAATACTTCGCCACGGGAAGAGTTCCGGTAGTTGGGATGAACCGCAACACAGGCCATTTCACCAATTTTTTCGTCAGGGTAAGAATAGAGCGCGGCGCAGGCGATTGTTACATTATCGTGCTCTATCAGAGTGAACTTATCAATTTCCATTTCCAGTTGTTCTCGTGAGCGGCGAACCAAGATGCCTGTCTGTTCCAATGGACGAATAAGCTCAAGAATGCCACCAATATCATTGATATTGGCTCGACGGATCTGTTCGGAGCGCTCCATGACTATCTGGGTTCCACTGCCTTCACGGGAGAATAATTCCTGAACCAGCGAGCCATTTTCCCGATAGCTGATCAAATGGCTGCGACGAACCCCACGACGGCAGGCTTTGATGGCTCCTCTCAAGAAGCGGACGGTACCTGAAGAATAATCTCCCTCACTTTCCAGCTCATTCAGTCGTGCTTGCCCCTCATTGGGAACAATTTCCGACAGGATATTCCCCTCTGCATCAAGTACGCCCTGTGATGAGCAGAACCCGATCAATTTTTCGGCTTTTAATTTAATCGCCAATTGTGAGGCTATTTCTTCGGAAGTCAGGTTGAAACTTTCACCTGTGACGGAAACGGCAACGGGCCCAATTAATACAATAGAATGGTTATCCAACTGCTGGTTAATGGCTTCCTCGTCAATGCGGCGGATCCTGCCACTATGACAGTAATCAATGCCATCATCGACACCTAGTGGCTGGGCGATAATAAAGTTACCGCTGACAACGTTAATATTGGCACCTTGCAATGGTGTATTGCTGAGGCTCATGGAAAGACGGGCCGTAATATCAAGCTGTAGCAGGCCTGCGGACTGTTTGACCAGCTCCAGTGTTTTGGCATCCGTAACTCTGGTGTGCTTGTGATAAATCGGCTGACTATGGTATTCGGCAAGCTTTTGGTCGATTTGGGGACGAGCGCCATACACGACGATCAAACGGATGCCCAGATTATGCAGTAGGCCGATGTCATTAACGATATTTGGAAAATTCTCGTGAGCGATAGCCTCACCGCCCAACATAATGACAAAGGTTTTGCCTCGATGTGCATTTATATACGGAACTGAATGCCGGAAAACTTCAACCAATTCAGTACAGCTTTCTTTCATGAAACTCCCCTGATGAATTCTTATTCATAATTTTTGTATTTTTATTCTTTTTTGTCAAAAATGGCAAGAGGGAACATGGATAAAAATAACGATATTATTTATATTGATATTAATAAATTGAGAGAGCATAAAATGCTTTTTTTGATGACAGCCACTCGCTAATTAATTAGAGTTTGCCGCCTGACAGTCTTTTTTGGCAAGATTACCGCGTTTGGTTGTTTTTAAATGGAATAAACGATGAGTCATTCAGACCATAATCCTTCACGTCGCAATTTGTTGAAAGGCGCAGCAGCTATGTGGTTGTTGAGCATTAGCTCAATAGGGCACGCAGCAACGTCAAAAATTATTGCTGTTCGTATCTGGCCTGCATCAAGTTATACCAGAGTGACACTGGAGGCTAATATTTCACTGAAATATCGTCAATTTTCTCTTTCAAACCCTAACCGGATTGTCATCGACTTGCAGGGTGTTCAGCTTAATAGTGCCCTGAGCGGTATGGGGTCGCAGATTCATCAGCGAGATCCCTATTTAAAATTGGTACGAGCCGGGCAATTCGATCCCAAAACCGTGCGTCTGGTGTTTGAAATTAAGCAGCCAGTTGTCCCGCATATTTTTACACTGCCACCTATTGCGAAATTCAAACATCGTCTGGTGTTAGATCTTTATCCGAGCAAGGCGGCAAATGTGGAGGATGATCCCTTGCAAGCGCTGTTGGAAGAATACAACAGCGGGGATTTGGAGAAGAATCTGCCTGCTGAAAAGAGAAAACCGGGGCAGGCAGGCAGGAACAGACCGATTGTTATTATGCTTGATCCGGGGCATGGCGGTGAAGATTCAGGTGCCATTGGGAAATATAAGACCCGTGAGAAAGATGTGGTGTTACAGATTGCCCGCCGCCTGCAAACACTGATCAAACGTGAGCCCGGCATGAAAGTTTACATGACGCGTAATGAGGATGTTTTCATTCCATTGCAGGTCAGGATCGCGAAAGCACGCAAGATGCAGGCGGATTTATTTGTTTCTATTCATGCGGATGCCTTTACCAATCGAGCCGCACGAGGATCTTCCGTGTTCGCGTTATCAACCAAGGGAGCAACCAGCAATACCGCCCGTTTTCTGGCACAGACCCAGAATGAGGCTGACTTGATTGGGGGAGTTAGCAAAAGTGGTGATGAATATCTGGATCATACTATGTTGGATCTGGTTCAAACCGCGACGATTAATGATAGCCTCAAATTTGGCAGTGAAGTGCTAAAACGGATTGGCAAGGTCAATAAACTGCATAAAAATAGTATCGATCAGGCGGGATTTGCAGTATTGAAAGCACCGGATATTCCGTCCATTTTGGTTGAAACGGCATTTATCAGTAATCTGGAAGAAGAACGCAAATTGAAAACGGCGAAATTCCAGCAGCAAGTGGCAGAATCCATTTTTGCAGGTATTAAGGCTTATTTTAAAAGTGGTGTAGAGCTGGCACGGCGGTGAAATATCCGCCTTTAATCAGTGCGAATAAAACAAACAGGATTAAAAATTAAGGGGAAAAGAGGGAAATACAAGGAAGTGAGATCGTGAAAGATACAAAAGAAAAGTTGGTTGCGGGGGCCGGATTTGAACCGACGACCTTCGGGTTATGAGCCCGACGAGCTACCAGGCTGCTCCACCCCGCGTCCGTCTACTACTTGCACATACTAAATGATAATATTCTTTGGTACTAAACCCTGCCGATATGACATCGTACAGAATTGGTTGCGGGGGCCGGATTTGAACCGACGACCTTCGGGTTATGAGCCCGACGAGCTACCAGGCTGCTCCACCCCGCGTCCGTCTACTACTTGCACATACTAAATGATAACATTCTTTAGTACTAAATCCTGCCGATATGACATCGTATAGGATTGGTTGCGGGGGCCGGATTTGAACCGACGACCTTCGGGTTATGAGCCCGACGAGCTACCAGGCTGCTCCACCCCGCGTCTGATGTCGGCACACTATACGCAGGTTCAGCGCTGTTGCAAGTTTTTTGTTGATATTTACCGATCTTATTTATTGTATGGTTAAAAATAGCACTATTTGTTGTGTTTTTGTTCATTTGTGGGTTTATGGAACGGTAATCTATTTTTTCTTAACGACATTTTATTATTTACCAGGGTTTGATATTGTTCGTCGTCGAATCGTGATGACAGGAGATAAGGCATAATATGAAACTTTGGGGCAAATATCTTTTATGCGGATTTGTCATTTCGTTATTATCGGGTTGCCAGGTGCGTCCTACAGATCAAGGGCAGCAGTATAAAGATGGCCGCATTAGCGAAGATCTCCAGCTTGTTAATATTCCAAATGCACAAGGCTCTCCTATCAACGCCGGAGATTTTCAGGCACAAGTCAAATTTATCAGCAAATCTTCTCCTCGGCTCTATGGGAATAATCGTGCAACGCTTGATGCCATCCAGAATTGGATGCTGTCTGGTGGGGATCCGCGTGAATTAAACCAGTTTGGGTTGCTGGCCTATCAGATGGACGGTGACGATAATTACGGTAATGTTAAGTTTACCGGTTATTACACGCCAGTTTTGCAGGCACGCCATGTTAAGCAGGGCGAGTTTAAATATCCTCTATATCGAATGCCAAGTAAGTCGCGTTTTCGCCTGCCAAACCGTGCAGCTATATACAATGGGGCTTTGAGTGAAAAATTTATCATAGGGTACACTAATTCCCTGATTGATAATTTTTTGATGGAAGTGCAGGGGAGTGGTTATATCGATTTTGGTGATGGCAACCCATTGACCTTCTTCGGTTATAGCGGGAAGAATGGCCATGCTTATCAGAGTATCGGCAAGATACTTGTTAACCGAGGAGAAGTGCCTCTTGAAAAAATGTCACTGAAAGCTATTCACCAGTGGGCATCTCAACATAATGAATCAGAGGTACGAGAGCTGCTGGAACAGAATCCCTCTTTTGTTTTCTTTAAGCCCGAACCCTTTACGCCTGTGCGGGGAGCCAGTGCTGTGCCTCTTGTCGCGGAAGCATCGGTGGCATCGGATAAAGTATTGATTCCACCCGGAACGGCATTATTGGCGGAAGTGCCGGTGTTGGATAAAACAGGAAAATTTACCGGGCAGTATCGGATGCGTCTGATGGTGGCACTGGATGTTGGAGGTGCAATAAAAGGCAATCATTTCGATATCTATCATGGTGTAGGTCATGATGCTGGAGAAGCAGCCGGTTTTTATAATCACTATGGTCGTGTCTGGGTATTGAAGAAATCGTCGTCTGGCTTTTTGACGGCAAACCAGTAAGATCCAGCCCAGTTAAAACAATCGATAAATTACCTCTATGGGATAGGTCTTAGAGCCGATCCCATTAATTACGCCTACTGAGATAGGCTCTGATTCAGGATTTATTTAGTGATGCAAGTTTCTCTCTCTGATGCTTATCTTCAGCGTTTTGCTGGTACCGCGCGGTTATATGGCCAGAAAGCGCTTTCATTATTTGCCCGTTCACATGTCTGTGTCGTTGGCATTGGCGGTGTTGGCTCATGGGCGGCGGAAGCCCTGGCGCGCACAGGCATTGGGGCAATCACGCTAATTGATATGGATGATGTCTGTATCACCAATACTAACCGCCAGTTGCATGCGCTGGTACAGAATGTAGGGTTGCCAAAAACTGAGGTGATTGCTGAACGGATACGGGCAATCAACCCGGAGTGCCAAGTCACCTGCATTGATGATTTTGTGACTCCCGATAATGTGGCTGAGTTGATGTCGGCTGAGTTCAGTTATGTGATTGATGCCATTGACAGTGTGCGTCCAAAAGCGGCGCTGCTGGCTTATTGCCGCCGCTATAAAATTCCGCTTGTTACGACTGGCGGGGCTGGGGGGCAGCTTGATCCTGCTCAGATCCAGGTGGTGGATCTGGCGAAAACGGTGCAAGATCCGCTGGCGGCCAAATTGAAGGAACGCCTAAAATCTGACTATAACGTGGTGAAAAACGGCAAAGGTAAATTGGGGATCGACTGTGTATTCTCAACAGAACAGTTGGTTTACCCGCAATCTGACGGTACGGTCTGCGCGGCCAAAAACACGGCGGATGGTTCGAAACGGATGGATTGTGCGTCCGGTTTTGGTGCCGCAACGATGGTCACGGCAACGTTTGGGTTTATTGCCGTGTCTCACGCACTGAAAAAAATGGTGGCAAAAGCCGAGCGGGAAAACAGGCTTTAAGGCTTACTATCCGAGGAAGCCCTTATAGTGTTTTAAATTCCGTTTTCTGAGACGAGAGCATAAAAAACTGTGGGGTATTTATGCCGCAACCGCTTCTGTCCAACAATGCTCCGTTTCGTCACCTAATTTTATGCCCGGATACCAGTGCTCAAATTGGGTTTTTAAATCATCATTCAGTACCGCCGTGCGTGTCTGAAGTAAGTAATGCGCGCCTTGTTGGCTCCATTGCATCTGCGGCTTTTTCACCATCCGTTTAGTGATAACTTCATTGATCGTCGATTCAACAAATGATGAAGAAATCGGTTCGCCATATCGGTACATTTCACCGTAATTCGGGATCATCATGCTGTTATTTTCAATATAGGTATACATTTCATCGAGATATTTTAACCATGATTTATTGTTACCATAATGTGATATGTCCTCATCACACATCGCAGCACAATCATCCAGGTGTTCTAATGCCTTAATCACATTTCCATGCCAGATAGACCATTTTGTACTGGTTAAAGAGTCCAATCATTCTGCACCGAGTTCCGGCGCGTTTTTAGATACCCCTTTGGCATATTGTTTTAATACGGTCAGGCGCATCGTGATATGAAACCAGTCGAGCACGTGCTGGGATTCAGGGTACAAATTAAATTGCAGATCCCTGAGATTATCAGCGCTATCTGATAAGAAAGTAATTTGTTGATTAGCCTGCATTCCCTGTGAAGATAACTGAGCCATCAGTTTTCTTCGGGCATGATTTTCCAGACATTGCACAAAACCAAAGCGTTTGGTTGGGACATGAGTAGCGAATGATTTTCCGGCGATGACTTCGAAATGATGTTTTCTATCGTCCCGGTTTCTGACGTAGCCACCATCGATACCCACCGTCATTGGTTTTCCCGGTTTGGGTAATTTTTCCCATCCTCTGGGATCGCCGGGGAGAAAATCAGGCAACCCCTCTAATTCGGCCTCTTGTCTCTTGGCCGTCTGGCAAAGATGATTTCTGACTGTGGCGGCATTACAGCGTTCTCCCACCGGCAGAATATCTTTGAGCAGATTAGCGGTCAATCTATAAGACATCAGTGAAGCCCACCGGGTTTCTATATACTTGAGTTCCGGGTGAGTATGCGCATCACACCAGTGATTGAGCAAGCTAACGGTTTGGGTTGAATGTTTCTCACAAGCGCACCGGTAAACCCGAAATCCCTCCACGGGGATAATGCTAGACAAGGTTCGATACTGAATTGTCTGTTTGCCTTTTATCCGTCGATTTCGTTG